>CAMEER010000015.1 GCA_945915065.1 uncultured Clostridia bacterium
TCCACCTCGTTGCCGGTGCCCTTGCTGGAGGGGTCGTCCACCACGGCCAGGTTGTTGCTCAGAAGGTCGATGACCTCGGCGTGATAGGCGCCCTGAGCGATCACGTTCAGTCCGGCATCGCCGGTGATGTACAGCAGGTTCGCCTTTTCCACACTGTCCGCGATGGTCAGCGCCCGGTCATAGGTGCCGCGGCAGTAGTCGGCCAGCGTCTTGGCCTCGTCAGGCATACCCAGCAGGTCGCCCAGCATCGTGTACGTCTCGTCCATGGTGGCAAGGGCGGCACTGATGTGGACAAAGGGGATGGTGGTCTGCTCCTGCAGGGCGTCCAGATCCTCCGCGATGCCGTCCTTGGCCTCACCCACGTCGATGACCACCTGCGCGCCGCTCTCCAGCAGCGTCTCCAGATTCAGCTCGCCCTTGCCGCCGTACAGCTGGCCCAGCAGGGGCAGGTTATAGTACGCCGTGTCCAGATACTGCGCCGCGCTCTCGTCCCAGGCGTTGGCGATGCCCACCAGCTTGTCGGGGCACAGGGCAAACAGCACGATCTGCGCCATCGGGCCGGACAAGGCCACCTTGTCGATCTGGGCGGGCACCGTCACCTCACGGCCCACGGAATCGGTGAACACACGGGTCTCCGGGGCGGTATTCTCGTCCTCCGTGGGAGCCTTCTGAGCGCCGCAGGCGGCCAGGCTCAGAGCCATCACAAGCGCCAGCAGCAGCGCCAACAGCCTTTGCGTTTTCTTCATCTTTCTTCTCCTTTTCTATTCTTTGATATTTCACACGATTCCCACCGCAGCAGCCCGAAGCGGCGGTTCTGGGGCAGATAGAGGGGATAGTCCTCTCTGCCGGTGGCCGTCAGCCGCCGGTGCAGGAATTCGTCTGTGATAGGGGTATCGTCGCCGTCACGGCGGTACAGCTCAAAAAACCGGCGGGCCTCCGCCAGCGAACGGAAGGGCTGTCCCATGGGCAGCTCCATCTCCCGGGCCTGAAAGGGGATACCCAGAGCGCGCAGCGTCTCCCTGCCCCGGGTATAGCCTCCGCAGCGCATGACCGGCCTTCCGGCGGAAAAACGGTGGCAGCTGTCGCTGCGCATGACGGCCAGCACCGTGCCCCGGCACTGGGCCGCTGCCAGCGACAGGATCTCGTCCATATGGCCGAAAAAGCAGAACACCATGGCGTCATAGGGCTGCTCCGGCGGCAAACTGTGGATATCGCCGCAGCGGATGTCGATGTTGGTCACATTCCGCTTCCGGCAGTTGTCCGCCAGCGGGGAAAGCGCCTGTTGGCTCACGTCCACCGCCGTCACCTGCCGCACATAGGGTGACAGCGCCAGCGACAGGTGTCCGGTGCCGCAGCCCGCGTCGCAGATGCGGCTCTCCGGCGGCAGGCTCTCCGCCAGCGCCGCCGCCAGCCGGGCGTGGAAATCCCCCCATGCGGCGGCGTCCTCCATAAAGCGGACCCGTTCCTCGTCCCAATAAAACATTAAGCGCCGCCTCCTTCCACACGGGGCACCAGCACCGGGCCGGAGGCCGTATCCAGAAAGTCCACCGTCACGCCGTACAGCGTCTCCATCAGCGCCGGCGTCAGCACCTGTGGGGGCTTTCCCACCGCGGCGGCCGTACCGTCGTGGAGCACCAGCAGCCGGTCGGCAAAGGCCAGGGCGTGCTGGGGGTTGTGGGTACTGAGGATCACCGTGTAGCCCCGGGCCGCCAGACGCTTCACCATTTGCAGGATCCGCAGTTGGTTGCCGTAATCCAGCGCGGAGGTGGGCTCGTCCATCATCAGCACCTGGGCCTGCTGGGCCAGTGCGCGGGCGATCAGCACCAGCTGCTGCTCGCCGCCGGAGAGGTGGGCAAAGTTCCGCTCCCGCAGATGGGCCGCGCCCACCTGCTCCAGCGCCTCCTCCGCCTGACGCACCTGCGCCGCTTTCGGCTGCCGGAAGGCGTTTATCTGGCGGCTGGTGCCCATCAGCACCGTATCCAGCACCGTATAGCCGAAGGTGGGTGGGTGGATCTGGGGGATATAGGCGATACGCCGCGCCCGCTCACGGGGCGGCATGGCGGTCAGGTCAAGGCCGTCGATGGTGATTTGTCCGGAGCGGGGCGTCAGTGTGCCCAGAACACACCGGAACAGGGTGGTTTTCCCCACGCCGTTGGGACCCAGCACCGACAGCAGCTCCCCCTGCTCCACCGCGAAGGTCACGTCCCGCAGCACGGCATGCTGTCCGTAGGAGAAGGACAGGTTTTCCACAGAAAGGCTCACAGCACATGCTCCTTTCTGGTCATAAGATAGATGAAAAACGGCGCGCCGATAAAGGCCGTCAGGATGCCGATGGGGATCTCCACCGCCAGCAGGTTCCGGGACACGTTATCCACCAGCAGCAGGAAAATGGCTCCCAGCAGCATGGCGGCCGGCAGCAGGCGGCGGCAGTCGTTGCCCACCAGCTTGCGGCTGAAATGGGGAATTACCAGTCCCACCCAGCCGATCATGCCGCTGACGGAGACGCTGGCGGCGGTCAGCACCGTGGCACACAGGATCACCACCAGCCGCAGCGCCGTGGCGTTCACGCCCATAGAGCGGGCCTCCTCCTCGTCCAGCGTCAGCAGGTTGATGCGCCAGCGCAGCAGCAGCAGCGGAATCAGTCCCGCCGCCATGGGGAGCAGCGCAAAGGCCACGTCCTGCATCCGGGTACCGCTGAGACTGCCCATGAGCCAATAGGTGATGGCGGGCAGCTGGTTGGTGGGGTCGGCCACCAGCTTGATGTAGGAGGTGCCGGCGGAGAACAGGGAGGAGATCATGATGCCTGACAGCAGCAGGTTCACCACCTGATTGCCCCGGATGCGGCGGGCAATGATGTACACCAGCGCCACCGTGACAAGGCTGGCGGCAAAGGCCAGGGCTGTCACGCCGCCGCGGCCCAGCCCCAGCAGGATGGCCAGCGCCGCGCCGAAGCAGGCGCCGGAGGACGCCCCCAGAATGTCCGGCGCCGCCATGGGGTTGCGGAACACCGACTGATAGGCCGTTCCGGCCGTGGACAGCGCGCAGCCCACCAGACAGGCCAGCAGAATGCGGGGCAGCCGCAGGTTCAGCACGGCGATCTCCATGTTGCCCGTCCATGTCTGGGTCAGGGGAACGACCCTGGACAGCAAAATACGCACCACCTGCCAGATGGGCACATCGTACCGGCCCAGAACAAAGGACACCAGAAACAGCGCCAGCAGCACCGCCGCCAGCACCACAATCCACAACCGCGCGCGGCGGTCAGCGATGGTTTTGGGTGCGCGTTCCAGCATGGGTGTCCTCCTCTCTCAAAACGGCATTATTTTTTTATTTTACATCGTTATTCTCCGTTGCGCAACACGGTTTGTTCGGTATTGTCGGATTTTTGTGCGATAATAAAGGAAAAGGACGCCTTTCGGCGTCCTTTTCCTTTTAATAGACCTGATATTCCCGGCGGTGGAGACTGCCGGCCACCACCGTGCCCGGCAGCGCGGCAGCCAGTGCGGCGGCGTTGGCCCGGTCACGGGGCGTCTCCACCTTGTTGACATAGACCCATCCGCCGCCGTAGCCCTCCGCCAGCAGCACCTTTGCCGCCAGGGCAGGAGTGACGATATCCTCCAAGGCCGCACCGCACAACGCGGCGTACCGCTCCGGACGGTGGCAGACCTCCGCAATGGGCCGGTCAAAGCCGTCCGCCCCCACCACACAGACGGTCTGCCCGGCACAGGCGGGGATCACCGGCTCATGAGGGGCGTGGGCCTTCAGGGGCAGGCGTTTGGAGCCGTCCGCCTCCACCAGCACATAATCCGCCAGTTCAGATAACAATTCAAAGGGCAGCGCCGGCGCGGACAGCTTGCCCTCCGGGCTGCGGCCGGCTACGCACACCACGCCGTTCCGGGACAGCGCGGCGGTGATGGCGTCTTTGCCGCCCTCCGGCAGCACCGGGTACTGTTCCGGCCTTTGGATATGGGTGGAGGTGGTGACGATCACCGTGCCGCGGCGGCGCAGCTCCTCCGCCAGCGTATACAGCAGCGTGGTCTTGCCGCCGCCGCCGATGAGAGCGGTGACGCCCCGGGTCACATGCAGTAACGGCGCGATATCCATTCCTTATCCCTCCCTCCACAATAGCTGAAATCAGCATACGCTTCTTTTCTCCGTCTGTCAACGGCACTCCTGGTCCCGCTAAAAGAATGACTGAATACTGCTGTCAGAATCACTAATATCGTTCCCATATTTTTGTACAAAATGCTCTATAGCAACTGTATTTATCTGGAAAAAATTCAGCGGTTTAAACCATTGCAATTGTGTCGACATCAGGTGTAGAATGTAGAAAATTTTTCGTGGCTGCTATGCGGCGGCCATGGAGATTCCGGTGAAAAGGAGGCTGCGGCAATGAAGATGACCATGTGCAAAGAGCGTCTTTGTTCCCATACGTCTGCCGCGGCATGTACTGCCGGGGCTGTCTCCTCCTGCGCCGATACTGCCGCTCAGGCCCGTTCTCTGTTTATCAAGAGCACCATGCTGCGCATGGTGTTCTTTGCTTTTATGCTGATGTCCCTGATTATGATGATTATCATTTTGATTTGCCTGTTTGTACGCGGCGCAAAAAATAACGGAAAACGCAGTAACATGGTCTCGGCTCCCCATCCGATACCAGCTATCGATTGATTGTATCTCTTTACCGGTCAGGCGGCGTTTTCCGAGAAAGGAAAACGCCGCCTGACTTTTTTCGGATCGTTATATGAGAAAGGAGACTCACATGGATACCGCAAAATGTAAAGAATGGGTGGCACGGGACAAGCAGGTGATCGCCCCGTGCCAGCACCTGTCCTATTTCCCGCTGGCAGTGGAGAAAGGCGAAGGCAGCGTCATTACGGACGTGGACGGCAACCGCTTTATCGACTTCCTCTCCAGCGCTTCCTCCCTGAATCTGGGCAGTTCCGACCCTGTGATCACGCAGGCCATCCGCCGGCAGCTGGAGGACTTTACCCAGTACACCCAGGCCTATTGCTACAACAAGCGCAGCATTGAGTATGCCGAGCATCTGGTCTCCGTCTATCCCGGCGGCGTGGCGGCCAAGATCTGCTTCGGCAACTGCGGCTCCGATGCCAACGACGCGGCGGTGAAATACGCCAGAGCCTACACGGGACGGCAGAAGATCATCGTGTTCCTCAACGGCTATCACGGCAACACCTACGGCTCGTCCACCATGACCACCTGCTCCGCCAAGATGCACGAAAAGATGGGGCCTTTCCTGCCGGAGATCTACGCTTTCCCCTTCTTCGGCGTGGATCAGCCCGACGACGTGGTGGAACGCCAGTGCCTGCAGCAGATGGAAACGGCCTTTGCCTCCTGGCTGCCGGCCAAAGAGGTGGCCGCCGTGGTCATCGAGCCTATGCAGGGCGACGGTGGTATGCTGCCGGCCCACCCCATCTTCATGAAGAAGCTCTATGAAATGTGCCGGGCCAACGGCATCCTCTTCATTGCCGAGGAGGTGCAGCAGGGCTTTTACCGCACCGGCAAGTTCTTCTCCATCGAGCATTACTACGACACGGTGCCCGGCGGTCTGATCCCCGACGGCATCATCATGGGCAAGTCCATCGGCGGCAGCCTGACGCTGGGTGCCTTCATGGGGCGCAGCGAGATCATGGACTGCCTGCCCGCACCGGCCCACCTGTTTACGCTGGGCGCCAACGCGCTGGCCTGCGCCGCCGGCAACGCGGCCTTCGGGGTCTATCAGACGCCGGCGTTTCAGGCGCTGCTGCGTGCCAATATTGAAGCGGCAAACCGCTGCTGCGCGCAGTTGAAGGAGAAGCATCCGGAGCTGGTAGCCTTTACCCGGGGATTGGGGTTGTCCATGGGCATTGGCGTGCAGAAGAAGGACGGCACGCCGGATGGCGAGGGCACCTTCAAAATCCTGTACCGCTGCTATGAAAAGGGACTGATCATCATCTCGGTGGGCGCCAACGTGCTGCGGATCCAGCCGCCGCTGAACATCCCCACCGCGATGCTGGAGAAGGGCTTTGCCATCATCGACGAGGCCATGACGGAATTTGAAAACGGACAGATCGGCGACGAGGTCTTGGCCAACCGCGCCGGCTGGTAAGGAGGCGGAACACCCATGAACATGAAAATACGGCCGCAGCTGCTGCAGCCCACCAAGAGCTACGCCAACCATACGCCGCCGCTGAAGGCGGGTATGCTGGACTGCAGCCTGGGCGTAAACCCCTACGGCTGCCCGCAGGCGGCGGTGGACGCCCTGCGGCAGTTTGACTGGACGCGGCTGTCCGACTATCCCCATGATCACAGCCTGACGGAAGCGCTGTGCCGCTACTGGCAGGGGACAGGCCTGACGGCGGAGGAGATCACCCTCACCGACGCCAGCATCGCCGCCCTGTACCACATCAACCAGCTGTTCGCCGCGCCGGAGGCGGAGGTGGTGGGCTTCGCCCCCTCCTTCACGGACATGGTGGTCAACGTGAACATGGCGGGGATGCGGTACGTACAGGTGCCGCTGGAGGACGCTTCCTGCCGGGAAGACCCGGAGGCGTTGCTGGCCGCCGTCACAGACAAGACCGTGATGCTCTATCTGGACAACCCCAACAACCCCACCGGCCAGACGCTGCCGCCGGAGACGGTGGAGCATCTGGTGGCAGAGGCGGGAAAGCGCGGCGTCTGCGTGCTGGTGGACGAGGCCTACGGCGACTTCCTGCCGGAGGAGCAGTCCGTGCTGCAGTGCTGGGGCAAGTATGACAACCTGATCGTCACCCGCACCTTTTCCAAGGGCTTCGGTCTGGCGGGCCTGCGGGCGGGATATATCGTGGCGTCGCCTCAGGTCACCGCCTGTCTGGCACGGATCACCAATCCCTACATGATGAACGCCGTCTCCCGGACGGCGGCCGCGGCCGCGCTGACGGCCCGGGGACACGGCACGCTGCATGCGGCGGAGTTTGCCGCCGCCAAGGCGGCGCTGCGGCAGGCCGGCGGCAGCGCCATACGGATGCTGGAGACCAACGACGCGGTGCCCATCTGTACCCTGTGCCACCGGGATCCGTCGGTAGATCTGCAGCGGCTGCTGTATGATCAGGGCGTTCTGACGGTGTCCGGCGCGGACTTTGAGGGGCTGGGCCCCAATACCGTCCGTGTCCGTGTACCGGAGCAGCAGTCGGTGAACCGGCTGGTCGACGCCGTGGCCGCTGCGGCAAAGGAATAAATTTTCATCACCTCGTGTGTGGAAATAGAGGCCCCATCGGGGCAAATCAAAAAAAGGAGAGCCAAAAATGGAAACCAAAAAGAAAAAAAGCTTCTTTAAGTACCTGATCCCCGGCTTCATTTTCCAGTCTGTCGTCATCGGCGGCGGCTACGGAACCGGAGCCGAGATCGCCCAGTACTTCGGCGTCAACGGTCTGGTGGGCGGCCTGTTGGGTATGTGCGTGACGCTGGTGGTGTGGTCGGTGCTGTGCGCCGTCACCTTTGAATTTGTCCGCATCTTCCGCACCTTCGACTACAACTCCCTGATGCACAAGCTGCTGGGCAAGGCCGGCGTGCTGTATGAGATCTGCTACGTCATTTTGCTGCTGATCGTTCTGGGCGTGATCAACGCCACCGCCGGCAGCATGATCCAGTCCCTGACCGGTCTGACTCCCTGGCTGGGCGTGATCATCCTGTCCGCCGGCATCGTGCTGCTGGTCATGAAGGGCACCGAGGCCATCGAGAAGGCGCTGTCCTTCTGGTCCTACGTCCTCTATGCCGTGTACCTGCTGTTCATGATCGTTGTCTTTGTCAAGTTCAGCGGCAACATCGGCGCTGAGTTCGCCAAGGCGGAGGTCACCGGCAACTGGTTCCTCAACGGCCTGCAGTACTCCTTCTACAACCTGGGCATCGTTCCCGCCCTGCTGTACACCGTCCGTGACGCGGAAAGCCGCAAGGAAGCCGTCACCGAGGGCATTCTGGCCGGTGTCATCGGCGTTATCCCCGCCGTGCTGCTGCTGCTGACCATGGCCTGCAACATGTCCGCGGTGGTGTCCGCCGAGACCCCCGTCACCGTCATTTTCGACATGCTGGATATGAAGTGGCTGTACGTCCTCTTCGAGATCGTCCTGTTCGGTACACTGATCGAGACCGGCACCGGCTTCATCAAGGCGGTGGACGACCGTATCGAGCTGACCTACAGCAAGAGCGGCAAGACCACGCCCTCCTGGATGCGTCCCGTCATCGTGGTGGTGATGGTGGCCATCGGTATCTGCGTGTCCACCTTCGGCCTCACCGGCCTGATCGCCAAGGGCTACGGTACCGCCTGCTGGGGCTTCCTGATCGTCTACGTGGTGCCCATGCTGACCCTGGGCATCTACAAGATCGCCAAGGCCAAGAAGGACTGAACCTTCCCATAATAAACAAGGCAGCCGTCACCGGCTGCCTTGTTTTGTCTTTACTTGCCCTCCGGTATCGGGAGCCAGCCGGTGGGCACGCCGCCGGAAAAGGTCACCTGATAGCCGGTGCCCGCCTGACGGTACCAGTCCACCCGCAGTCCGCCGAACCACGTCATCATAAACCCGGCGATGACGCCGCCGTGGATGACGCACACCGCGTCCTCATCAGAAGCCAGCACCGTCCCGATGGCCGCCAGATTCCGCGCCATGGTCTGAGGCGCGCTCTCGCCGTTGGGGCAGGGGTTGTGCTCGCTGTCGGTCATCCACTGACGGAAGGCGGGGTCGTCCTTCAGCTCCTCATAGCTGCGCATCTCAAAATCCCCGAAGTCCATCTCCCGCAGCCCCGGCAGCGCCGTATGGGGCACATCGCCGTAGATGGCCCGCAGGGTCTGCTCCGTCCGCAGCAGACCGCTGGTATAGTACCGCCGCGCGGTGGGATACCGGTCGGCGCTTTCGTGGAGCGCCGCCAGCGACTCCGGCAGCACCGGCAGATCCGTGGCGCCGTAGTACAGGTCACGAAGGCTGCCCTCCGTCTGCCCGTGGCGCAGTAACGTAAGCTTCATTTCAACACCTCCGGTAATCCGCACAGTATCCGGGTCACATGGCCGGCCCGGCGGGCCAGCTGCTGCACGAAGGTGCCGTGCACCTCACGCCACGCCCGCTCCGCCCCATCCATGGGCACGATGCCGCCGCCCACCTCCCGGGTGATGACCACCGCGTTTTCCAGCAGCGGCAGGTACCGCTCCGGATCCCCGCCGCGGCGGGTCAGGGCCTCCAGATGCCAGTAGCAGCGCTTGCCGGGCACGGGATCCCCCGCCGCCAGATCGCACACGTCCTCCATGGTCAGCCCGTAATGGGCCAGCGCCCAGGTCAGCTTGCCCTGAAAGGCGCCGCCGATTACCAATTCCATCTCTCTCACCTCACCAAAGTCAATACCGCCAGGCCGCACAGCTCGCCCAGCGTCAGGGCAAAGCCCGACACGTCGCCGGACATGCCGCCCAGCTGCCGATAGGCGTACCACAGGGTCGCCCCATAGCCCACCGCCGCCGCCAAAGGCGCAAAGCTGCCCCACATCGCCAGCGGCACCGTCACCGCCGCCACCAGCACCAGCGCCGCAAACGCCGTATAGGGGGCTTTTTTGCCGGTCATGGCGGCGTACTGGCTGCTCTCCATGGGCCGCAGCGTCAGTACCGCAAGGGCGGCGCAGGCCCGGCTGGCCACCGGAAGCAGCAGCAGAGGCAGCAGCGACACCGTGGGGTTCGCCATGGCCACGCTCCACTGTGCGCACGCCAGCAGCACCATGCCGATGACGGCAAAGGCGCCGCAGTGGGAATCCTTCAGAATACGCCGGCGCTCCGGCAGGTCCCGGCGGCTGAGCACCGCGTCGCACACGTCCATGAAGCCGTCCAGATGCAGAAAGCCCGTTGCCAGCCACGGGGCGGCCGCCAGCAGCAGTCCCCCCACGGTTGCAGGCAGAAGCCGGGCCAGGTACGCCGCCAGCACCCACACGCCGCCGACAGCAAGGCCCACAAAGGGCAGGCAGCACAGCATCTTGCTTCTGGCCTTCTCGTTCCAGATCTTCAGGGGGCAGGGGATTGCCAGAAACATGCCCCACGCCATGAAAAAGCCGCAGATCCACTCCTTCACAGGGGCCACGCTCCTTTCCACACACGGGGCACCCCTGCCGCCATGTCGCACACCACGTCAAACTCCGCCGCCAGACGGCGGCACACATGGGCAAGCCCCCGGACGTAGGTCTCCGTCCAGCCGGCATATTCCTCACCGCCCCGCCAGATATCGTCGCAGGTGCAGACGAAATGGGCGCTCCACCGACTGACGGCCAGCAGCTCCGCCGTGACCTTTTCCGCCGCCAGCGGGTCAAATTCCGTCCCGAACATGGCCTCGGACAGGGCGGCGGTGACGCTGTCCAGCAGCACCGCGCCGCTGTGCTCCACCCGGGGCAGGGCATCGGTCAGGCAGGTGCTGCGCTCGATGGTTGCAAAGCCCCAGCCCTCCCGGTCCGCAATGTGGCGGCGGATCCGCTGAATGTCCTCATTGTCGCGGGGCGTCATGGTGGCCCAGTAGTACATGGGCCCGCCTTCCGCCAGACGGCGGCACAGCCGCTGGGCCGTGGTGCTTTTTCCGCTTTTGCTGCCGCCGATCAGTAAAATCCTCATACACCCTCCACCGTAAAGCTGTCGCCTGAGCGGATGGGGGCCAGATAGTCGTCCTCGATGGCGGCCTCCGGGAAGGTGGCCATGTTGGCCATCACGCCGCAGGCCCCCTCCATCACCCGGAACAGCAGCGGACAGCCGCTGCCCTCTCCCAGCCGCATGTCCAGCGCCAGACAGGGGGTCAGCTCCAGCGCCTCCGCCGCCAGACGGTAGCCCAACTCGTAGGATTGGTGGGACAGGAACAGGTAGTCCTTCACCGCCGGGCACAGGCGCACGGCGCACAGGGCCGCCGTCACGGAGATGTAGCCGTCCACCGCTGCGCCCAGCCTCTCATGGGCGCAGCCCAGGAACGCGCCGGTCATGGCGGCGATGTCCAGTCCGCCCACCTTGCTCAGCACGTCCAGCACGTCGTTTTTGTCAGGCTGGTGCAGCGCCAACGCACGGCGCAGCACCTGCTTTTTCCGGGCAAAGCCCTCGTCGGTCAGTCCGCCGCCACGGCCGGTGACGGCGTCCACCTCCGCGTCCAGCAGCACCGCCAGCACGGCGGCGCTGGTGGTGGTGTTGCCGATGCCCATTTCCCCCACGCCCAGCAGCTCGATCCCGTCGGCCTTAGCCCGGGCGGCGGCTTCCATTCCGGCGGCAAGAGCCTGCAGGGCTTCGGCGCGGGTCATGGCCGGTTCCACGGCCATGTTGCCGGTGCCCCGCCGCACCTTGCGGTCCAGCACGGCGGGACAGTTCACATCGGCGTTGATGCCCACGTCGATGACGGATACGTCGTCCCCAAAGGTCTGAGCCAGCGCCGACATACCGGTTTTGCGGCGGGTCATGTTGACCGCCTGCTGCAGCGTGACGGACTGGGGGGCGCAGGACACCCCCTCGGCCACCACGCCGTTGTCGGCGGCGAACACCGCCACACGGCACTTTTTGACGGTGGGGCACACCCGGCCGGTGACGCCCGCCATCCGGACGGCCATGTCCTCCAGCTTCCCCAGACTTCCCGGGGGCTTGGCCAGCGCCGCCTGACGGCGGCGGGCGGCGGCCATGGCGGCCTCGTCCGCGCCGCGGATGGCCGCCAGATAGGTTTTCAGTTCCTGTTCCGTCATCGTGTGATCTCTCCCAGATAGCCCCGCGCCGCCAGCCAGTCAAGGGACGGGGCGCAGTTCATATTTTCAATGGTATAGGTGGCGGCGGGACAGCGCGCCAGCAGCGTATCCAGCACCTGCTCCATGGGGATATTGCCCTCTCCCAGCGGGTCATGCAGATCCCAGCCGCCGGAATTGTTGTGGAGATGGACGTGCCGCAGCCACGGGATAAGCGGCGCGATCCAGTCCATTACCGCCGTGCTGCTGACGGTGGTATTGGCGTGGCCCACGTCAAGGCACACGCCCAGACGGGGGTCGTCCACCTGCGCCATGATCTGCGCCAGCATGTCCGGCCCCGGGTCCATGACGTTTTCCAGCGCGATGGTCATATGTTCCGGCACCTCCGGCAGGAAATCCCGCCAGAAGGCCACCGACTGCGCCACGAACCACTCCGGAAAATAGACGAAGGGCACGAATCCGTCGTGGATGACGATGCGCTCCACCCCCAGCCGCCGGGCCATGGCAATGGCCTGACGATAGCGCAGGCGGGCCGTGTCACGCACCAGCGGATCGATGGCGCAGGGGTGCAGCTCGGCAAAGGGCGCGTGGAGCCACAGGCTCCCGATGCCCGCCGTCTCTCGCGCCGCGGCGGAGACGGCCTGCGGGTCCTCCAGCATCACCGCCTGACAAAAGGCCGTGATCTCAAAGCCCAGACCGCGGCGGCGGGCCGTCTCTGCGGCGGCGCCGTCGATGCCGGACAGATGCAGTTTTCCCTTCAGCGCGGCGCGCTCCATAGGCAGCCCCCCTTTTCTCTCAGATGGGTCTTATTATAGCGTTTTTTCCACAGGAAAGCAACCGGAGAAACGCCCCGCACAGTCACAGCCGTGCGGGGCGTTGGGGAATCAGATATTATGCCGGTTTCATGCCAGCTTCTTTAATCCTTCAGGATCACCAGATCGGCTTCGTCCACCCGGCGCACCGTCTTTTTGCTGACGATCTCGTACATGCAGGGCACCACGAACAGCGTCATCAGCGTGGCGTACAGCAGTCCGCCGATGCACACCAGCGCCACCGGCTGGATCAGGGACGTGCCGGCGTTTTTCGCCAGCGCCGTGACGATCAGGCCCAGAATGGTGGTCAGGGAGGTCATGAGGATGGGCCGCAGACGGGTGGTACCGGCGTCCACGATGGCCTCCCGCCGCTCCATACCGGCCAGACGCTGCTGGTTGATGTAGTCCACCAGCACGATGCCGTTGTTGACGATGATACCCACCAGCATGACGAAGCCGATGAGGGAGATGACGCTCAGTTCCGTGCCGCTGAGCAGCAGGGCCAGGAAGCCGCCGGTAAAGGCCAGGGGAATGGTGAACATGACGATGAGCGGCTCACGCAGGGACTGGAACTGGGCCACCATGACGAAGTACACCAGTACCACGCCCAGCAGCAGCATCAGCATGACCTGTCCCATGGCCTCCATAATGGCCTCGTTTTCGCCGTTGAACTGGATGGTCACATCATCGGGCAGCTCTATGGCCTCCACGGCTTTGGTCACTTCGGAGGATACCAGCGTCACGTTGCTGCCGTCGGCGATGCCGGCGGTGACGGTGACGCAGCGGCGCTGCTGATCCCGGTTGATGGTGTTGAGGCTGACGGTCTTTTCCACCGTGGCCACGTCCTTCAGCAGGAAGCTGCCGTCGCCGCTGTCCGCCTCATCCGTCAGGCCGGACAGGGCGGAGGAACCGCTGCCGCTCATAGAGGAACCACCCATAGAAGAACCGCCCATAGAGGAGGCCATGGAGCTGCCGCTGTCGGGGGTGATCTTCAGCTCCGGCAGCTTCTCATAGGTCAGGCGGCTTGCCTCGTCCTGCTCGATGATCAGCTCCATGGAGGCGTTGTCCAGCACCATGTCCGTGCCGGTGCTGCTGCTATTGAGAGCGGCGGCGATCTGCATGTAGATCTGGGCCACGGTCATGCCGTGCTCCATGGCCTTGGTGCGATCCACGCTCACCCGCAGGGCCTGCACCGCGTCCTCCAGCCCGTCGGACACATCCACGGTGCCGTCCACCTGCTCCATCCGGGCGGCGATGGCCCGGGCGGTGGACTGCAGCGTCTCCATATCCTCACAATAGACGTTCAGCGACACGCCGTTGCCGGTAACGTAGCTCATCATGCCGGACATGACATTGTCCGCCGTTACCTCACAGTCCATATCGGCGCACAGCGCCTCGATCTCTTTGCCGGCATCGGTGCCGGAATAGTTCTCCGGCATGGTGATGTAAATGGTGGCGTCGTTCGCGCTGCCGCCAAAGGACATCATGGACTGGGCGGAATCCGTCTGGATCATGGCGCCCACGGCGTCCACACCCTCCACCGTCATGCAGCGGCGGGCCACCTCGTCGGTATAGGCCACGGCCTCCTCACGGGTGCAGTCCTCCGGCATGGTGACGGTCACGCTGACGTTGTTGATATCCATCTCCGGCATGAAGCTGAAACCCCGGCTGACAGTGAGAACACCGGTGAGGATCAGCAGCGCCAGCGAACCGGCCAGCACCGCCGCCTTGTGATCCAGCGACCAGCGGATGGCCTTTTGATAGGCGGGATAGATCTGATCCAGCAGCCCCGGCTTGTGCTCCATCGGACGCTTGAGCATACCGCTGGCCATGGCGGGCACCATGGTCAGCGCCACCAGAAGGCTGGCCAGCAGCGAATAGGTCATGGTCAGGGCCAGATCGGTGAACAGCTCCCGTGTCAGGCCCTCCACGAACACGATGGGGGCGAACACGCACACGGTGGTCAGCGTACTGGCGGTGATGGCGCCCAGCACCTGCTGCGCACCGGACACGGCGGCCTGCACCACCGTGGCGCCCCGGGCACGGAGCCGGTAGATGTTCTCGATGACCACCACGGAGTTATCCACCAGCATACCCACCGACACCGCAAGGCCGCTGAGGGAGATCATGTTGATGGTAACGCCGGTGAAGTACATCAGCACGATGGCGAAGATCACGCTGATGGGAATGGAGATCAGGGTGATGAGGGTGGGCCGCCAGTCCCGCAGGAACACAAACAGCACCACCACGGAGAACAGCGCGCCCCACAGCAGGGACGAGAGGATGGTCTCCACGATCAGGTAGATATAGTCGCCCTGATCCATCAGCGGCTCGAAGCTGAGCCCCCCGTACTGCCCCGTCAGCTGGTCCAGACGGGCCGTGATATTGTCGGACACCTCCGCCGTGGCGTAGTTGGACTGCTTGCTGAAGGAGGCGATGATACCGTTATTGCCGTTGAGCTTGGCATAGATCTGGTCGGAATTGTCGGTATAGAACACGGTGGCCACGTCGCTGAGACGGATGGGCTCCATGCCCTCGATGCCCAGATCGAACAGCACCATGTCCTCCAGCTCTTCGGTGGTGGTGATCTCATTGTCCACGGACACCATGTAGCTGACGCCGTCCTCATCGGATATGTAGCCGGCGGGCATGGAGAAATCCTGCGCCGTCAGCAGCTGCTGGATCATGGCCACCGACAGCATGCCGTCCAGATCCAGCTGCTCCAGCACCTGCTTGCGGGTCTGGGCCAGCTGCTTTTCCCCCTCCTCGATCTGCTGCATGGCCAGCTTCAGCTGCACGTTGCCCTCGGTCATCAGCAGCACGCCGTCCATCAGCGACTCCACGCCGCCGGAGATCTGGCTGCCCAGCGAATCCAGCCAACCGGGATCGTTGAGGAATGCCTCGATATCCGCGATGGTCTTTTCCATCTCCTCTATGCCCTGCTGCATCTGCTGGTTGCGGTCTGCCACCAGCGCTGCCAGTTTCTGTGTATTTTCCGTCACACGCTGGGCCAGCTCCAGATTCCGGGCAGTCAGTGTCTCGTTTTCCGCCGCTGCGGCGGCCTTTTCCTCCGCGGTGGCCTCCGGGTCGGCGATGATGGCCTGATTGGCGCGGATCCTTTCATTGTTGGCAGTCATCTCCGCCTGGTCGGCGGCGATGGACTCCCGCAGTTTCTTTTCCTCCTCCGACATATTGGGCGTGACGTTCATGGCCTCCTTCAGGGCGTCCACCGCCTGATTCAGCGCGCCGGTCACACCGTCGCCGATGCCGTCGGCAGCCTGGGCGATGCCCTCGTCCAGCGCGGCCTGCGCCTCGGTCACCTGCTTTTTGGCGCTGCTGAGCTGACCCGCCGCCTTATCCAGCAGCTTGCCGGCGTTCTTGCGGACGGTCTGCGTCAGATCCGCCATCTTTTCCGCGTCCAGCACCACATGCATCTCACGGTCCACCGTGCCGGAGATCTCCACGCTGGCCACGCCGGAAATGCCCGTCAGCTTGGCGCTCAGCTCCTCCTCCACGAAGTCGCTCAGCTCGTTGACGTCCATGCTGTCGCTGCTGATGGCGGCCACCATGACGGGGATCATGGAGGGGTTCATCTTCAGGATGTAGGGCGAGGACACCGTATCCTCCCACTGCCCCTGCAGAGCGGACACCTTCTGCTGGATATCCACACCCAGCGAGTCCATGTTGACGCCGCTCTCAAACTCCATCATGATCATGGAGACGCTGTTCTGGCTGGAGGAGCTGATGGCTTTCAGCTGATCCAGCGTGGCCAGCGTCTTTTCCAGCGGTTTGGTGATCTCCGCCTCCACGCTTTCGGGGCTTGCGCCGGGGTCGCTGGTGACCACGATCACATAGGGGTAGTCCATGTTGGGGAACAGATCGGGGGTCATCTTCACATAGGCCACCACGCCCAATATCAGAATGGCCAGCGCCGCCACAAAGACCGTTAATGGTTTTTTTACACTAAAGCCGGGCACAAGCGTCTTCCTCTCTTCTGCGCCGCACAGCGCGCCGGATATCTCGGGTACCGGCGCCGCGGCCTGCGGTTTTGTTGCCTTAGTCTACCACCTCCCGATTTTCAAATCAATCGGAAAGCCGAAAAATTTACGATTCCGTTACAAGTATAAAGAAAATATAGGAAAAAACGGAGTATTTTTCTGTCAAATAGTTCGAGGCTCGTAATAAAAGCAGGCCGCGGCGGTCGCCGCGGCCTGTCCTTACGGTTCGATTCTGAAATCCCCCTCCGCCGCCCGCTGCAGCTTTTGCTGCCGCTGGCGGCCCACCGCCTCCTGCAGCGAGACGATGATGGCGTTGGAGACGAAAAAGCCCCGGGGCGTCAGATGCCAGCCCCGCTCCGTCCGGGCAGCGAGACCGTGGGCCTCGTACTGGGTCAGCAGCTCCTCCATGGGACGGAACTTCTGGCGGAACTGCCGCTCGAAATAGCCGCTGTCGATGCCCTGCACCGTCCGCAGCGACAGCATGATGTACTCCAGATCCCGATCCAGCGGGGGGATCCGCTCCATCTCCGACAGGCGCAGCTCTCCGGCGATGTAGGCGTCCAGATCCCGCTCATAGGCGAAGCGGACGCCCCCCAGATCGGAGTGGGCTCCCGGGCCGAAGCCGGCGTATTCCTCCAGCCGCCAGTATTTCAGGTTGTGGCGGCTCTCAAAGCCCGGCCGGGCAAAGTTGGAGATCTCGTACTGGCCATAGCCCTGCTTTGCCAGATAGTCCACCGTCCATAAGTACATGTCCGCCTGGGCGTCGTCGTCCGGCAGCGCGGCGCTGTGCCGCTGCTGCCACAGGGGCGTGCCCGGCTCCACCTTCAATCCATAGCAGCTGAGGTGCTTCGGCTCCAGCGCCGCGGCGGCGGTCAGCGTCTTCTGCCAGTCCGCCAGCGTCTGGCCCGGCAGGCCGTAGATCAGGTCAAGGCTGAGGTTTTCCAGCTTGGCCATTCGGGCCGCCGCCACCGCCGAGAGCACCTGATCCCATGTGTGGACGCGGCCGATGCGGCGCAGCATGGCGTCGTCCGCCGCCTGCACACCCAGCGAGACGCGGTTGAAGCCCGCCCTGCGCAGGGCCCGCAGCGCCTTCCAGTCACCGGCGCTGTCGGGGTTGGCCTCCAGCGTGATCTCCGCATCCGGGGCCACATGATAGCGCTTTTTCACCGTTTTCAGCAGCTGCGTCAGCCGCTTCTCCCCCAGATAGCTGGGGGTTCCGCCGCCGAAATACACCGTGTCCACCGTTTGCCGGGCGCAGCGGGGCGCCACCTCCTCCAGATGGCGGATCAGGGCGGCGGTATAGGCGTCCATCTTCTCCTCGCTGTGGGGCAGGGAGTAGAAATCGCAATAGGTACACTTGCTCTTGCAGAAGGGGATATGCAGATACAGGCCCAGTGTCTGCTCCATCAGGCCTCCTCCTTCCCGGTACGCTGGATCATGGTGACGGCGCCGTAAAAGCAGTTGACCTTGCAGGAGCGGCAGCCGATGCACTTGTCCACATCCAGATCATAAAAGCCGTCCGGCCGCTGGTACATGCACTTCACCGGACAGAACATGGCGCACCAGCCGCAGCCGGTACAGGACACCGGATCGATGGCGGCGTATTGCAGCGGCTTGCGGCCGAACAGGTAATAGTTGTCGCTTTGGCTCATAAAAACACTCCTATAGGGCTGATGTGTGTTTATTATACCGCCGCTGCGCTTCATTATCAATGCATGATTTTCCGTCTTTTGGGACATGCTATGGCGTAAGCGGCCGCACAAGCGGCTTTCGGAAAGGATGTGGACGGCATGGACATGTCACCCAAACAATATCAGGCGTATCTCAAGAGCATTAACCCCAAATCGCCGGTGTGGAAGAACATGGCGCTGGCGTTTCTGGTGGGCGGCGCCATCTGCTGCGTGGGACAGGCGCTCAGCGACTGGTACGGCTCTCTGGGGCTGAACACCGAGGACGCCGGCACCGCCACGTCGGTGTCGCTGGTGTTTCTGTCGGCTCTGTTTACGGGGCTGGGGCTCTACCACAAGCTGGCCCGCCACGCCGGCGCCGGCACGCTGGTGCCCATCACGGGCTTTGCCAACTCCGTGGTCTCACCGGCCATCGACTTCCGGGCGGAGGGCATCATCACCGGCACCGCCGTAAAGATGTTCACCGTGGCCGGGCCGGTGATCGTGTTCGGCACCGCCGCCAGTATCCTATACGGACTGATCCTGTGGGCCATCTCCTGACAGGAGCGGACGGAGAGGGCGGGGACGCATGTCCCCGCTTTCCTTTTTTGGCGTATTTTTCTGATGCATCCCGGCGGGATATGTGATACAATACTCTTACTTGAGAAAATCCGACGGGGAGGAGGGACGCCGGCATGCTGAATCGTGTCTATGTGGAGATCACCAACGTGTGCAACCTCTCCTGCGCGTTCTGCCCCGGCACGAAGCGGAAGGGACGGTTCCTGTCGCCGGAGGAGTTTCGCGTCATCGCGGAAAAGCTGCGCGGCCACACCCGGTACCTCTACTTCCATGTGATGGGGGAGCCGCTGCTGCACCCCCAACTGGCAGCGCTGCTGGACACGGCCGGGGCGCTGGGCTTTCGGGTGTGTCTCACCACCAACGGCACGCTGCTGCCGCGGCAGACCGCCACGCTGCTGGCCGCGCCTTCCTTACATAAGGTCAGCGTCTCCCTTCACAGCTTCGAGGGCAATCACGGCGGCGACATGACGGCGTATCTCCGGGGCGTGTGGGACTTCTGCACCGCTGCCGGGGAATGGGGCGTGCTGTGCGCCCTGCGGCTGTGGAACGAGGGCGGCGCGGCGGAGCGCAACGGGGAGATCCTCCGGTTTTTCTCCACCGCCATCGGGCGGGATGTGGAAAACCTGCCCCGGGACGCCGCCGGAAACCGGCGGCTGGCGCCGGGCCTCTTTCTGGAATCGGCGGCCCGGTTCGACTGGCCCTCTCCCGACGCGCCGGAGGGGAACGTGCAGTTCTGCCATGCCCTGCGGCAGCAGATCGCCGTGCTGTGCGACGGCACGGTGGTGCCCTGCTGTCTGGACGGTGAGGGCCGCATGGCGCTGGGCAACCTGCTGCGGCAGGAACTGCCGGGCATTCTGAACTCGCCCCGGGCCCGCGCCATGCATGAGGGCTTCTCCCGCCGGACACCCAGCGAGGACTTATGCCGCCGCTGCGGCTACGCAGCCCGGTTCAGCAAGTAAGGAGAGCGTTATGACAGACACGCCGCAACAACTGAAAGCCCTGCCCGCGCCGCTGCTGGCGTGGTATGATGGGAACCGCCGCCGCCTGCCATGGCGGGAGGATGTGTCCGCCTACCGCACATGGGTGTCGGAGATCATGCTGCAGCAGACGCGGGTGACGGCGGTGCTGCCCTATTTTGACCGGTTCATGGCGGCCTTTCCCACGGTGGAGGCCCTTGCCGCCGCGCCGGAGGCGCAATTGATGGCGTTATGGCAGGGTCTGGGCTACTACAGCCGCGCCCGGAACCTGCAAAAGGCGGCGCAGGTCATCATGACCCAATACGGCGGCGTGTTTCCCGACCGCTACGAGACGCTGATCGCTCTCCCCGGCGTGGGGGATTACACGGCAGGCGCCATCGCCTCCATCGCCTTCGGCCAAAGGGTCCCGGCGGTGGACGGCAACGTGCTGCGTCTGGCGGCCCGGATCACCGGCTGCGCAGACAATGTGCTGGAACCGAAGACCCGGGCCATGTTCCGCCGGTGGATGGCGGAGATCCTGCCCTCTGACCGGCCCGGCGCTTTCAATCAGGCGCTGATGGATCTGGGGGCCATGGTGTGTCTGCCCAACGGCCAGCCCCTGTGCGGCGACTGTCCCGCCCGCGGCTTCTGCGCCGCACGGGAACAGGGCCTGCAGCGCCGGCTGCCGGTGCGGGAGAAGAAGTCCGCCCGGCGGGTGGAGCCCCTTACCGTGTTTCTGCTGCATCGGGGCGATGCCGTGGCGGTACGCCAACGGCCGGACAAGGGACTGCTGGCGGGCCTGTGGGAGTTTCCCAACGTACCGGGGACGCTGACGGAGCAGCAGGCGGCGGCACAACTGGCCCAATGGGGTGTCACGCCCCACCAGTGGGGCAAACGCTTTACGGACAGGCATGTTTTCACCCACATCACATGGGAAATGACGGTGTTTCGCCTTGACGTACAGGGCAACGGCCCCCACGATTGGGTCTGGCGCCGGCCGGAGGCGCGGGAACGGTATCCCATGCCCACGGCGTTTGGAAAGTTGGAAAAGACAGAGAACATCTGCGATACATAAGGAGAGAGAACGATGGCACAGCTTTACTTCAAATACGGAGCCATGGGCTCCAGCAAAAGCGCCAACGCGCTGATGGCCCGATTCAACTATGAGGAGCGGGGACAGGCCACGCTGCTGGTGAAGCCCCAGCTGGACACCCGGGACGGCGACCACATGGTGTACTCCCGCATCGGCCTGAAGCACCCCTGCGTCTACTTCCACGAGATGCAGGCCATGAGCGACGAGACACTGAAACAGTACGCCTGCATCATCGTGGACGAGGCCCAGTTCCTGACCAGGGAGGAGGTCTATTACCTGGTGCATCTGGTGGACGACTGCGACATCCCCGTCATCTGCTACGGCCTGCGGGCGGACTTCAAGGGCGAGCTGTTCCCCGGCAGCTATCACCTGCTGGTGCTGGCCGACAAGCTGGAGGAGGTCAAGACCATCTGCTGGTGCGGCAAGAAGGCGGCCTTCAACGCCCGCTTTGACGAGGAGGGCCGTGTGGTGAAGGAGGGCGCGCAGGTGGTGCTGGGCGCCAACGACCGGTACATCGGCCTGTGCCGCCGCCACTGGATGGCCGGGGATCTGGGGCCGGATTTCCACCGGCTGCGGAAATGATCTGCACGCTGTGTCCCCGCCGCTGCGGCGCGGAAAGAACGGAAACCGAAGGCCACGGCTTCTGCGGTATGCCCGCCGGGCTGCGCGTGGCCCGGGCCGCCCTGCACCTGTGGGAGGAGCCGCCCCTGTCGGGAACGAGGGGCAGCGGCACGGTGTTTTTCTCCGGCTGCACGTTGCGGTGCTGCTATTGCCAGAACCGGGAGATCTCCGCCGGCGGCTTCGGCAGGGCCGTCACCACCGGGCGGCTGCGGGAGATCTTTGAGGAATTGATCGCCCAGGGCGCCCACAACATCAATCTGGTGACGCCCACCCACTTCCTGCCCTGGATCCTGCCGGCGCTGGAACCGAAGCTGCCGGTGCCGGTGGTGTATAACTGCGGCGGCTATGAATCGGTGGAGACGCTGCGGCTGCTGGAGGGGAAGGCGGACGTGTACCTGCCGGACCTGAAATACGCCGACGCCGCATTGGCAGCACGGCTGTCCGCCGCGCCGGACTACTTCCCCGCGGCCACGGCGGCCATCCGGGAGATGTTCCGCCAGACAGGGCCGTATGTGATGGAGGACGGCCTGCTGAAGCGGGGCGTGATGATCCGCCATCTGGTGCTGCCGGGGCAGTTGGACAACACCCGCCGCTGCATCGACTGGGTGGCGCAGACCTTCTCGCCGGGGCAGGTGCTGTTCTCCCTCATGAGCCAGTACACGCCCCAGCCGGGGTCGGAGGGCCCGCTGGGGCGGCATGTGACGGCGGGGGAGTACCGCTCCGCCATGGACTATATGAAAAACTGCGGCATCACCGACGGCTTTACCCAGGAGCGTACCGCCGCCCGGGAGGAATACACCCCGCCCTTTGACCTGACGGGTGTCCTGTGACCGGCACAAACGGCCGGAAGGTATCACTCGTTCCATACATTTAGCATATTTCAACAAAAATTTCCCGTAATTTTTGTAAGTTTTTATTGCAATTATCTCTCTTCCGTGCTAAGATTAAGCCACAAGAGGGGAGGGGCGCTCCCTCCGCAACGAATGGAAACACAGGAGGTCTGTTATGAACTATCCCACCACCGGCCATGAGGTCTATGTAAGCCTGAACCTGTCCAACACCATGCTGACCGGCATCGGCAAGGGCACCATCACCCGTGAGGAAGTGTCCGTGGACTATCTGAAGGATCTGTTTTCCCGCCACGGCGTGATCGTTTCCGCCAAGCCGGAGCAGAAGCAGCTGCTGCAGCTGGTCAACGAGCAGTATGATCTGGGGCTGGAGCTGCCCGAAAAGCTGAAGCTGTTCCAGCTGAGCGAGCAGCATCGCCGTCTGGTGGTCATCAACGTCAGCGGCCTGCGCCGCAGCGGCGGCTCCCTGCTGCCCTCCTACACCGAGGAGGAGTTTGCCGAGGCCACCTTCTCCTTCGTCAAGTACTATGTCCAGAGCGAGCACTATGACGAGCTGAAGGAGCGCGTGAAGAAGCTGGAGTTCGAGCTGGAGCAGGAGCTGGCATGGCGCAACCGCACCGACGAGGAGCAGCTGTAACACGCTTCGGAAAACGCCTGAAGGGGGACGGCACGTCCCCCTTTTCTTTTTGCCCGCGGCATATTTTTCCCCGGGCGTGCAACATTTCTCCCGGCTCATGCGTATCCGGTATGAAAGGAGGTGGTCATCACGGAGGCTTTGTTGCGTACGGACAAAGACATCGAGGACATCTACCGGCGCCATGTGGATACCCTTTACCGCGTGGCCTATTCCTTTATGAAAAACGGCGCGGATGCGGAGGATATGGTGCAGGAGGCCTTTGTGCGGCTGCTGCGCAGCGGCATGACCTTCGATTCGCCGCAGCATGAAAAAGCGTGGCTGATCGTCACCGTTTCCAACCTGTGCAAAAGCGCACTGCGCAGCCCGTGGCGGCGGCGGGAGGACATCGACTCCCTCACCGAGCCGCCTGCCGCAGAGGACCCGGCGCCGGACGAAACGCTGCAGGCGGTGCTGGCCCTGCCGGATGACTACAAACTGCCGGTCTATCTCTATTACTACGAGGGCTACCCCACGGCGGAGATCGCCCAAATGCTGGGAACGGCCAATGCCACCATCCGCAGCCGACTCAACCGCGCAAGACACAAACTCAAACTGACCTTGGGAGGTGCTTGATATGACTCGCGATGCCCTTTATCGCGCTTATGACGGCCTCCGTCCCAGTGACGCGGCCCGGGAGCGGATGCTTCAGGCCGTCAAAGAGGCGGCCGCGCACCCCGAAACGGAAGAACACCCCAAACGGCGCACCTTTCGCCGCTCGCTGCTGCTGGCGGCGGCGCTGGGACTGATCGTGGCCTTCGGCTCGGTGGCCTACGCCACGGGATGGTTCGGTCTGCGCTCGGCCGTCATGTACCACGACAACGGAGACCCGGACCAGCCCTACGGCAACACGGACGTCATGTCCCTGCAGGGGCTGGCGGGCAGTCCGGAATTTGAGGCCAACGCCCGGTGGCAGGCCTTCTATGACAGCTATGACCCGGACGGCGCCATTCTGGCGTCCATCGGCAACAGCGACACGGGACTGGAGCCCCGCTACGACGCGTACCCCTGCTACACCCGGGAGATGGCGGACACCCTGGACGCCATCGCGGAGGAAAGCGGCCTGGAGCTGCTGTCGGGGCTTACGCTGTACGGCGCCGCGGAGCTGCCCGACTGGATGCGGAACACCCTGCCCCAAAGCTGCGGCGCCTTTGACCACTGCATCTACGACGCCTATTCCTTTGACAACGGCTCCTTCATGACTGAGGGCGCGTTCTTCTTCTGCGATGCCCGGTGGCCCTACGAGACCAACTATCAGTTCGTCTGCAACCGGAAGGGCTATCTGTCGGTGTCCTATCTGGCCATTGGCGATGCGGACGACTACACCCAGTGGGAGTATGAGACCGCTTCCGGCGTGACGGTGACGCTGGCGCTGGGGCCGGACAAGGCGCTGATCATCGCCGATCTGCCTGACGCGTATCTGGTGGTGAACGTGCTGGACGTCCGGGTGGGCGATGTGCAGCAGGGCGAGGCAGCGCTGCCCGCCGAAATACTGGAGGCCATGGCGGACGCTTTCCGGTTCGATCAGCTGGCGTGAGCAAACATTCCCATAAAAAAGAGAGCCTTGCGGCTCTCTTTTTTTACTCTTTCACTTCGTTGAACACATCGGCCATGTCCATGTCGTACATGTGCCTGAGCATCCGGGTGACCATGTTGCTGTAGCCCCACTCGTTGTCGTACCAGGCGATCAGCTTGACGAAGTCCTGATCCAGCATGATGCCCGCAGTCTCATCAAACACGCAGGGGCAGGGGTTGGCGATCATATCGGTGGACACCACCTGATCCCGTGTGTAGCCGATGATGCCCTTCATGTACGTCTCGGAGGCGTGGAGGATCTCATAGCAGATATCGGCATAGGAGGCGCTGGTGCTGAGGCGGGCGGTCAGGTCCACCACGGACACGTCGGCGGTGGGTACGCGGAAGGCCATGCCGGTCATCTTGCCCTTCAGGGAGGGGATCACACGGCCCACGGCCTTGGCCGCGCCGGTGGAGGTGGGGATGATGTTGTTGAGAATGGAACGGCCGGTGCGCCAGTCGCTGCCGCCGCGGGAGTCCACCGCCTTCTGCTTGGCGGTGGAGGCGTGGATGGTGGACATCAGGGACTGCTCGATGCCGAAGGTCTTATGTACCACATAGGCCAGCGGCGCCAGACAGTTGGTGGTGCAGCTGGCGTTGGAGATCACCTTCATGTCGGAGCGGTACTCGTCGCTGTTGACGCCGTAGACAAAGGTGGGGGTGGCGTCGTCCTTGGCGGGGGCGGTGAGGATGACCTTTTTCGCGCCGCCCTTGAAGTGGCGGCTGGCTTTATCGGTGGTGTTGTTGGCGCCGGTGGATTCGATGATATACTCCGCCTCGCACTCGCTCCACTTGATCATGGCGGCATCGGATTCGCTGAACACCTTGATCTTATGGCCGTTGACGATCAGGTCGCCGCCGGCGTGCTCCACCATGCCGGGGAAGTTGCGGAACACGGAGTCGTATTTCAGCAGATACACCATATAGTCGATATCCGCCTTGCGGAGGTTGATGCCGCGGATGTCGAAGGTCTCCGGATTTTCGCACATAATGCGCAGGACAATACGTCCGATCCGGCCGAAGCCGTTGATGCCGATCTTGATTGCCATATTTGGTTTTCCTTTCCACTTTCATCGTTGTGACCGCCTGGCGGTCTCTTTTTTGTTCCAGTTATTATTATAGTACGGAAAGGTTGGGATGTCTCCCTCTGAAACGAAAATTTGTGTAGAAAAAATGTTACCATTTTTGTGCATTTTGGCTTGTTTCCATAACTTTTTAGCTGGTATAAGTGGAATGTTCCATACATTCTTGACTTTACGGAAAGGGCGGCCCGTACCAACAGAAAACGCCGCCCCTTGCGGGACGGCGTTTTCTGTTGTGTGTGTTTTGTTAGGAGAGAGAGAAAAATCACATAAGGATTGGCTTCCTTTTGGATGAGTCTATCCTACCCTATATTTTTTTCGGAATCTTGAATTGGTCGTGAACTTTTTATGAACATTGGAAACGATCTGTGAACAAAACGTCACGATTTGTCAATTTCCGCCGCGTTATTGGTACTTTTTGCTCTCCGCCACCGCCAGCTGGTCGCAGCGGTTGTTCTTCTCGTTTTCCGCGTGGCCCTTGACCCAGTGGAGGTGCACCTGATGGCGCGCCAGCTGCGGCAGCAGCTGCTGCCACAGGTCTACGTTCAGCACCGGCTTTTTGTCGGCCTTGATCCAGCCCTTTTTCTGCCAGCCGTACAGCCAGCCCTTTTCGATGGCGTCCACCACATATTTGGAGTCGCTGTACAGCTCCACCACGCAGGGCTCCTTCAGCAGCGCCAGCGCTGTCAGCACCGCGGTCAGCTCCATGCGGTTGTTGGTGGTGGCGGCCTCACCGCCGGAGAGCTCCTTTTCGTGGCCCTGCCACTCCAGAATGGCGCCCCAGCCGCCGGGCCCGGGGTTGCCGCTGCAAGCGCCGTCGGTGTAAATGGTTACAGTCTTCATTGGTTTCTGTTCCTTGGTGAAAGTTTTCGATGGGGATGTTTCGCTCTCCGGAGCGACCTACTTTTGCCCTTGGCGGCAAAAGTAGGCAAAAACGCCATTCAAACCTGCGGTTTGAAAATCCGCCCACGCTATACCTTTCTGATTTTGATACCATGTACCACGCGTTCGCAGAACATGGCCGTTGTCGTGCCGTATGACGAACTGACTTCCCTCTTGCGCCGCTGCACCCCAAGGGTACTTGTTCCGCTTCGCTTCACGGCGCCGCTCATGCGCTGCGACGGTAGAAGCTGAATCGTTGTTCGTCAAACCAGTCAGCGGCAGCGGCGCTGTTGCTGAGACAGTCCTTTGACGGAACGATACAGGAAGATTTGCGTGAACGTGTGGCAGGCGGCGTCAGATTTGCAATGGACATAGCGCGGAAGGAAGTGAAGAAACCTTTGGTTTCTTCCGGCTCTTTTGCCCACTTTTCCAGCTGCTGGGAAAAGTGGGCCGCCGGAGGCAAAAAAGATAAACACATCCGCCGCCACGGGCAAAAGTAGGTCGCCCGCAGGCGAAACTTCCCCGTGCCGGAGGCAAAAAGGTGAAAAGTCTCCGCGGTTGCAGCCACAAAACAACTCCTATTCCACATCCAACACGGTCAGCACATCCCCCGCCACGCGGAACTTCACGTTCCGCTGCCCGTAGGTGAGCCCGTAGACCCGCTCCGGATCATCCTGATACCGGGGCCGGGGATCGCCCTCCAGCACCGCCAGCAGGCCGGGACGGTCCTTCTCCGGGAGCCGCGCCAGCAGCGCCGGCGGACACACCACCTGCAGCGCCGTACTTTCCAGACCGTCGGTAAAGCCGCCTGTGGCCTGGGGCTTTGCGTCGCAGTAGGGGAGATACGGCTTGATGTCCAGAATGGGCGTGCCGTCCACCAGATCGGCGCCCCGGACGTGGAGCACCGGGCCGTCGGGCGTGCTCCATTCCACCGCCGCCAGCTCCACGCAGCTCAGGCCGATGGGGTTGGGCCGGAAGGGGGAGCGGGTGGCAAACACGCCCATGCGCCGGTTGCCCCCCAGACGGGGCGGCCGCACCGTGGGCGACCAGTCCTTCCGCTCCGCCCGGTCAAACACCCAGATCAGCCACAGGTGGGAGAACCCCTCCAGTCCCCGCAGGGCGTCGGGATTGCGGTACGCCGGGGCAAAGACGATCCGCCCCTCCGTGGGGGC
The DNA here is from genome assembly GCA_945915065.1 of uncultured Clostridia bacterium. Taxonomy (GTDB): domain Bacteria; phylum Bacillota; class Clostridia; order Oscillospirales; family Oscillospiraceae; genus Vescimonas. Next base: position 27,662 of record CAMEER010000015.1, read on the forward strand.
AAGGCCGCTCTGCCGGGGCACGCCGAACTTCCCGGCAAAGGGGGTGTGGATGCGGGCGATGACGGTCATTTCCCTGTTATCGTTCACGGTAACCGGTATCCTTCAAATGGGCCTTGATATCCTTGGGCAGCATGAGAAGCCGCGCCGCCTCGCCGACGATCACCGCCACCAGATAGAACACCACCAGATAGATGTTGTGATAGCGGCCGGCCAGCAGGAACATCAGCAGCAGCAGCAACAGCAGCACCGCGTTGATGCGGCCGCTGCGTCGCTCGATGTCCTGCAGCGCCTCGGATTTTTCATAGATCACCTTGTTATAGATGAACTGCGTCTCGTTGGCGGCGTTGCGGTACAGATTCTTGGTAAAGTACTGCCAGCGGGTCAGGGGCACGCTGGCCTCTCTGGATGCGCTCATAGGGAACACTTCCTTTCCTTATTCGGCGCTTTCTTCCTTGTCGGTGAGGGCCATGGCGATGACCCGGTCCCCCTCCTCCTTGAAGCGCATGACGATGACGCCCTGGGTGGCGCGGCCGGCGCTGCGGATGTTCTCTACCGCCGTGCGCAGCATGATGCCGCTCTGGGTGATCAGCAGCAGATCCTCGCTGCCGTCCACCACCTTCATGCCCACCACGCCGCCGGTCTTATCGGTGACCATATAGTTCTTGATGCCGATGCCGCCGCGGTTGGTGACACGGTACTCCTCCACCGGCGTCCGCTTGCCGAAGCCCCGCTCCGTGACGGACAGCACCTGGCAGCCGGCCACGGCACGGGCCGCGCCGATGACGCGGTCGCCCTCTCTCAGGCGGATGCCCCGGACGCCAACGGCCTCGCGGCCCATGGTGCGCACGTCGTTCTCGTCGAAGCACACGGCCATACCGTCATAGGTGGCGATCAGGACGCGGCTCCTGCCGTCGGTCTCCAGCACGGACACCAGCCGGTCGCCCTCGTCCAGACGCAATGCCCGGATGCCGTTTTGCCGCAGGTTGCGGAATGCGGACACGGCCACACGCTTGACGGTGCCGTTTTCCGTGACCATGGTCAGCTGCAGTCCGTCGGTCTCGCCCGCCTCGCCGGTGGGGCGGAAGTGGATCATGGCCTGCACCCGCTCGTCGGTCTCGATCTGCAGAATGTTCACCAGCGCCGTACCCTTGGCGGCCTTGCCGCTTTCGGGGATCTGATAGCCCTTCTTGCGGTAGACCTTGCCGGTATCGGTGAAGAACAGGATGAAATCGTGGGTGGAGGCGGTGAACACGTCGCAGACGTAGTCCTCGTCCCGGGTGGTGATGCCCTTCTTTCCCATGCCGCCCTTGGACTGGGCGGCGTACTCGCTGACGGGGGTGCGCTTGATATAGCCGTTGCGGGTGAGGGTATAGACGCACTGCTCCTCCTCGATGAGGTCCTCGATGTCGATCTCGTCCTCCACGTCCTGGATCTCCGTCTTGCGCTCGTCGCCGTACTTGTCGGCGATGGCGGTCAGCTCCTCCTTCAGGATGGACTTCACCAGTCCCTCGTCGGAGAGGACGCGGTTGAAGTAGGCGATCTTCTCCTCCAGCTCCTGATACTCGTTCTGGAGCTTCTCCCGGTCAAGGCCCTGCAGCGCCTTCAGGCGCATGTCCAGAATGGCCTGCGCCTGCACATCGTCCAGACCGAAGCGCGCCATCAGGTTTTCCCTGGCGTTGTCGTAGCTGGTGCGGATGATGCGGATGACCTCGTCGATATTGTCCTGGGCGATCAGCAGTCCCTCCAGCAGATGGGCACGCTCCTGAGCCTTTTTCAGGTCGTATCTGGTGCGCCGGACGATGATCTCCTCCTGGAAGGCCAGATACTCGTCGATGATGTGCCGCAGGGACAAAATTTTGGGCTGGGACTGATCCTGCACCAGCGCCAGCATATTGATGGCAAAGGTGGTCTGCAGCTGGGTCTGGGCAAACAGGCGGTTGAGCACCACCTGAGGATTGGCGTCCCGCTTCAGCTCGATGACGATGCGCATGCCGTTGCGGTCGGACTCGTCACGGATATCGGAGATGCCCTCCAGCCGCTTGTCCTCCACCTGCTCGGCCATGCTCTTGATGAGCATCCGCTTATTCACCTGATAGGGGATCTCCGTAATGATGATGCGGGTGCGGCCATTGCCGAACTCCTCGAACTCATGGCGGGCGCGGAGCATCAGGCGGCCCCGGCCGGTGGCGTAGGCGGCGCGGATACCGCTGCGGCCCATGATAATGCCGCGGGTGGGGAAGTCCGGGCCTTTGATGTGCTCCATCAGGTCGCTGAGGGTGGCGTTGGGGTTCTCCAGCACGCAGATGCACGCGCCGATGACCTCCCGCAGGTTGTGGGGCGGGATGTTGGTGGCCATACCCACGGCGATGCCGCTGGAGCCGTTCACCAGCAGGTTGGGGAACCGGGAGGGCAGCACCCGGGGCTCCCGGCGGCTCTCATCGAAGTTGGGGTCCCAGTCCACGGTGTCCTTTTCGATGTCCCGCAGCATCTCGTTGGAGATTTTGGAGAGCCGTGCCTCGGTGTATCGGTAGGCGGCAGGGGGGTCGCCATCCACGGAGCCGAAGTTGCCGTGGCCGTCCACCAGCATATAGCGCATGGAGAAATCCTGCGCCAGACGCACCAGCGCGTCGTATACGGAGGCGTCGCCGTGGGGGTGATACCGGCCCAGCACGTCGCCCACGCAGGTGGCGGATTTCTTGAAGGGCCTGTCGCTGGTGAGATTGTCCTCGTACATGGCGTAGAGGATCCGGCGGTGGACCGGCTTCAGACCGTCCCGCACATCCGGCAGGGCGCGGCCCTTGATGACCGACATGGCGTATTCGATATAGGAGCGCTCCATCTCCGGCACCAGCGGGGAATCCACGATATGCTGGTCGGGGAATCGGATCTCCTCGGGATCGTATTGGGGTTTTTTCGACATAGTGTTGTACCCCTCCTTAGTAGTCCAGATTGACGGCGTATTTGGCGTTTTTCTCGATGAACTCCTTGCGGGGCTCCACCTTTTCGCCCATCAGCACCGTGAAGGTGGCGTCGGCCTGCACCGCGTCGTCCAGCGTAATGCGCCGCAGCGTGCGGGTGGTGGGATCCATGGTGGTCTCCCACAGCTCATGGGGGTTCATCTCGCCCAGACCCTTGAAGCGGCTGATATCCACCTTCACATTGGGGTTGTCGCCCCGCATCTCCGCGGAGATGCGGTCCCGCTCCTCGTCGGAATAGGCCACCCGCTGCTGCTTGCCGCGGGTCAGCTTGAACAGCGGCGGCACGGCGGAATAGACGTAGCCCTGCTCGATGAGGGGCCGCATAAAGCGGAAGAAGAAGGTCAGCAGCAGCGTGCGGATATGGGCGCCGTCCACATCGGCATCGGCCATGATGATGATCTTATGGTACCGCAGACGGTTGATATCGAACTCCTCGCCGATACCGGTGCCCAGCGCCACGATCACCGGCTGGAGCTTGTCGTTGCCGTACACCTTGTCGGCCCGGGCCTTCTCCACGTTCAGCATCTTGCCCCACAGGGGGAGGATGGCCTGGAATCGGGAGTCGCGGCCTTGGGTGGCGCTGCCGCCTGCGGAGTCGCCCTCCACGATATACAGCTCCGTCAGCTCGGGGTCATTCTCGTTGCACTCCCGCAGCTTGTCCGGCATGGCGGGACCGCCCAGTACCGTCTTGCGGCGGATGGACTCCCGGGCCTTGCGGGCTGCCTCACGGGCGCGGTTGGCGGTGAG
>CAMEER010000016.1 GCA_945915065.1 uncultured Clostridia bacterium
CCTGGTTGAAGGACTTATCCTTCAGCTGGCCAACGTCGGTGACGAAAGCGATCTCGTACTTGCCGTCCTCGGAGGTCATCTCGTCGGCGATTTCATCGGCGGGGTTGGTGATGACTTCGGGAGTCTGGGTGTCGTCGGGGGTGTTGGTGTCATCGGGCTCGGTGGTGGTGTTGCCGCCGCAAGCGACCAGAGACAGCGCCATGACCAGAGCCAGAATCAGAGCAAGAAACTTTTTCATGTACTAATCTTCCTTTCTGCACTATTTTCTTCTGCATGAACCGCAGAAAACTGCGTATGGCTTGATCGCCATACACCGATATTCTATCAGGTGCTGTAGTCAAAAGCAAGTCTTATTTTATGCCATTCCGCAGCAGACGGCCTTTTGTGCGTTTATCATACACAAAAGGCCGTCTGTTACAAAATATTTACGTTTTGTCCATTTTTACAGCCACTTCCAGCGCGATTTTCATCATATTGGTAAAAGTGGTCTGTCTCTCGTCGGCGGACAATTCGGTGCCGTTGACCAGATTGTCGGAGATGGAGCAGATGGCCAGCGCCCGCTTGCCGGTGTAGGCGGCGGTGCAGTACAGCGCGGCGGCCTCCATCTCCACGGCCATGACGCCCATCCTGGCAAAGCGCATATTCCGCTGCGCGGCGTCGTAGAAGGTGTCGGAGGAGTACAGGTTGCCCACAGGCATCTTCACGCCCAGTTCTTTGGCACTCTCCACAGCAGCCGTCAGCAGGTCAAAGTCGCAGATGGGGGCAAATGTGCCGCCCAGCTCATACTGGTCGGCAAAGCCGGAGTTGGTGCAGGCGCCCTGGCCGGCCACCACGCTGCCCAGCTCCAGATCGGCCCGCATGGCGCCGGCAGAGCCCACGCGGATGATGTTCTCCACATCATACTGGGTATACAGCTCATAGGAGTAGATGCCGATGGAGGGCATTCCCATGCCGCTGGCCATGACGGAGACAGGCACGCCCTTATAGGTGCCGGTATAGCCCTGTACGCCCCGGACGTTGTTGACCAGCCTGGGATCGGTCAGGAAGGTTTCCGCGATGAATCTGGCCCGCAGCGGATCACCGGGCATGAGAACGGTCTTGGCGAAATCGCCCTTGACGGCGTTATTATGGGGGGTAGGCATAGTCGGTTCCTCCTTACTGCTGTTCCAGCGCCTTCACGGCCTTGACGATACGGCTGGTGCCCAGTCGGTCGGCGCCCAGCGCCACGAAATCCTCGGCGTCCTTCAGACCGGCGATGCCGCCGGCGGCCTTGATCTTCACATGGGGGGCAACGTGGGCCTTGAACAGCGCCACATCCTCCCGGGTAGCCCCGCCGCCGCCGAAACCGGTGGAGGTCTTGATATACTCCGCGCCGGACTCGGACACCACGCGGCACATCTCGATCTTCTCGGCGTCGGTGAGCAGACAGGTCTCAATGATGACCTTCAGCAGCTTCCCGCCGCAGCTCTCCCTGACGGCCTTGATCTCCTCCAGCACCTTGTCGTACAGCCCGTCCTTGACCCAGCCGATGTTGATGACCATGTCGATCTCAGCAGCGCCGTTCTTCACCGCGTCAGCGGCCTGGAAGCACTTGGCAGCGGTGGTGTCGTACCCGTTGGGGAAGCCGATGACGGTGCACACGGCGATCTTTCCGTCCACATAGTCCGCCGCCTGCCTGACGTAGCTGGCGGGGATGCACACGCTGGCGCAGCCGTACTTCATGCCGTCGTCGCAGACGGCGCGGATCTCCTCCCATGTGGCGCTCTGACTCAGCAGGGTGTGATCCACCCGGCTGAGAATATCCTTCCGTTCCATATATGATTGCTCCTTTCGGTATTTTTCTCCCCTATTGTAACATGGAAAGCGCATGGTGACAAGGCGAAAAAGGGCCGCCCCTGACGGAAGCTTTCCCCTGTATTGTCAGCTTTCTGTACGGCCGTCGCCGTAGACCAGCAGCTCCCTGGGCGGTTGGTGGCCGGAAAACCGCTGGGCCGTCAGGGTGCAGGCATAGGCGCCGGCGTTTTTCACTTCGATCAGGTCGCCCACCTCCAGCTTCGGCCCGGTAAAGTCCTCGGCCAGCACGTCGGCGGCACAGCACAGGTTGCCCACGATATCCGCCGTCTCGGTGCCATCCCCACTGCCGTGGGCCACGATGGGAAAGGCCCATTCCGAAGTGAACAGCGGTTCGTAGGGCGTCAGCGCTCCGTTCCCCACGGCGTGGCGCAGCATGACCGCCAGCGCCGGCTTCTGCAAGCCGTTCATACAGTTCTCGGTAATGACGTAGGTTTTGCCCCGGGAGTATTTTTTGTCCACCACCTTCAGCCAATAGGTGCCGGCCCTGGCGGTAGGGAAGCGGCCCGTTTCGATCATCAGCCGGGCTTTCAGCGTAACCGCGTTCTCGGCGGCGATAGCGTCGGTATAGGCGCGCAGCCGCTCCAGATCCATGGGCTGCTCATAGCGCTCATCGTAAGCCACGCCGACGCCGCTGCCGAAGTTGACATATCGCAGATCGCAGCCCAGCGCCTGCTGCACCCGTTTGGCCAGCGCCCAGCTGTCCCGATAGCAGCCGCCCAGCACATCGGCGTCCAGATTCTGGGATTTCAAATGGACGTGGATCCCCTCCACCGTCACGGGAACGGTGTCCAGCAGTGCCTTCAGCCGGGGCAGATCCTCCTCGTTGATGCCGAATTTGCTGGGGCCTCCTGTCCCGCCGCCCATGCCGAAGCCGGGATTCATGCGCACACCGATGGCACGGCGCTGCCCCTTCCTTTGACACAGCGCGCCGATCCGCGCTACCTCACCCAGCGAGTCGGCGATGATCTCGCCGTCGTTCCACGCGGTCTCCAGCGCCTGCTCCGTCTTTCCGGCGGCGGAGAAGAAGATATCCCCGGCAGCCATGCCGCATTCCCGGCTCAGCAGCACCTCCCGGGCAGAGGCGGCGTCCGCGCCGATACCGAGGGCGGCCAGCGCCCGTACCACCGGTGGGAAGGGATTGGCCTTGATGGAGTACAGCAGATCGTACTGCGGGAAGGTACGGCGCAGCGTTTCTGTCTGCTGCCGCAGCACGTCGTATTCGTAGAGGTAACAGGGCGCGTTTTCCCGCGCCAGCGTCAGGATGTGGTCATTCATGATGATGCTCCTCTCTTATTTTTGCGGCGAATCCGGAGGATCCCGCCGGCGATTCCAAAAGGATGGTTACTCCGCAAAGAGAACTCCGGTGCGCGGCGCCGTGAAACGTCTATCCTCGCCGACGCATCCGGGACAGGGCGCAGCAGGCCAGAAAAACCAGCAGATTCACGATCACCACCGACGCGCCCACCGGCGTACCCAGCAGGTAGGAGGCGGTCAGCCCCACGCAGAAAGAGATCACGCTCAGCGCGGCGGCGCAGATCACCACACCCCGGAAGCTTTTCAGCACCCGCATGGCGCTGAGAGCCGGGAAGATCACCAGACTGGAGATCAGCATGGCGCCCATCATCCGCATGCCCAGCACGATGGTCAGGGCGGTCAGCACGCTGAGCAGCGTGTTGTACAGCCCCACCTTTACGCCGGTGGCCTGGGAGAAGCTCTCGTCAAAGGTGATGGCGAAAAGGCGATGGTAAAACAGCACGAACAGCGCCAGCACCGCCGCGCTCAGCCCCACGCTGAGGGCTACATCGGCCCGGTCCATGGCCAGAATGGAGCCGAACATATAGCTGTCCACATCGGTGGTCATGCCGGTGGTCAGGGAGGTAACGATGATGCCCACAGCCAGCGCCGAGGCGGAGGTCACGGCAATGGCGGCATCGGCCCCCATCCGGCTGCGCTCCGTCATCCGCAGCAGAAGCAGGGCGGCCACCACCACCACGGGAATGGACACCGGCAGGGGCGACCAGCCGCAGGCCAGCGCCACCGACAGCGCGCCGAAGGACACATGGCTCAGGCCGTCGCCGATCATGGAGTAGCGCTTGAGCACCAGCGGTACGCCCAGCAGCGCCGCGCACAGCGACACCAGGATCCCCACCACGAAGGCCCGGAGGATAAAGGGGTAGGTAAACATCTCCAGCAGCAGGCTCATTGGGCATCACCCCCGAACTTTTCGCCGTAGGGCGAGGCCAGATACGCGGCGGTGGTGCCGAAGAACCAGTCCTTATGTCCCGCGTGGAGTACATGGGTGGCGTATTTCAGAGCATTGGGCAGGTCATGGGTCACCATGACGACGGCAAGCCCCTCGGTGCGGTTGAGATATGACAGGGTGTGGTACATATCGTGAGCCGCGGCCGGGTCAAGGCCTGTCACCGGCTCGTCCAGGATCAGCAGTTCCCCGGCGGCGCACAGTGCCCTGGCCAGCAGCACCCGCTGCTGCTGACCGCCGGACAGCTCACGGTAGCACCGGTTTTTCAGCTCCAGCACTCCCAGCTTGCCCATGTTCATCAGCGCCCGGGATTTTTCCGACGGCGTGTAGAAAAACCGCCCCTTCCGGCCGCTGAGAAAACCGGAGAGCACCACCTCGTTCACCGTGGCAGGGAAATCCCGCTGGGCCCGGGTCTGCTGGGGCAGATAGCCGATGGCGCCGGCGCGCAGGGACTTGTCCCGCGCGATCTGTCCCTCCATGGGCTTGAGAAGGCCCAGCATCGCCTTCAGCAGCGTGGATTTACCGCTGCCGTTTTCCCCCACCACGCACAGGTAGTCACCACTGCACAGGGAAAAGCTCAGATGGCTGCTGATGGCCTTGCCCTCATAGCCCAGCGAGACATTCCGGCAGTCGATCAGTATGTTTTTCTGTTCCGTCAACTTAGTCCCTCCTTTAGCGCGGCAACATTCTGCCGCATGAGGCTGAGATAGGTGGCGCCGTTGTCCAGATCCTGCCGGGACACCGTCTGGCAGGACTGGAAGGTCAGTACCCGGGCGCCGGTGGTCTCCGCAATGGCCTGTGCCACCTTCTGACTGCTCAGTTCAATGGTATACACCACGGGGATCTGCTCCCGCGCCACCTGATCGATGAGATACTTCAGCGTGGCCAGAGATGGCTCCGTGTCGCTGGCGCAGCCGTGGAAGGCCGCCCGGTAGTCAAGCCCGTATTCCCGGCAGAAGTACAGCAGCGGAAACCGGTCGCCGAACACCAGCAGCCGGCGGCTGCCTGCCGCCACCGTGTCCCGGAACGCCTCATCCAGCGCCGTCAACTCCTCCAGATAGTCCGCCAAACGGGCCCGGTAGTTTTCCTGATGGGTCGGATCGGCGCGGCACAGGGCGTCGCAGACGGCCTCGCAGAGCGTCTTGGCCAGCACCGGCGAGGTCCAGACGTGCTCGTCATACGCGATCTCCTCATCCTGATGGTCATGGGCGTCGTCATCATGGTCATGGCCGTCGTGATCGTGTCCGCTGTGATCGTCGCCGCCCTCCATGCCCTCGGCCATCTCCTCCGCCAGCAGCGTCACCCGCGGCATCAGCGCCTCGGTGACCCGGATATTCTCCCCGGCGGCGGAGAGGATCTGCTCCACCCACTGTTCACTCTCACCGCCGTTATAGAGAAACACATCCGCTTGTGACAGGGTGACCACATCCAGCGGCTTGGGTTCAAAGCTGTGGGTCTCCTTTCCGGCAGGCACCAGCAGCGTCACCTCCACGTCACCGCCGCCGATCTGACGGGCGAAGTCGTAGTAGGGAAACAGGGAACACACCACCTGCAGCTTGCCGCTGTCCTGCTCCCTCCGGGCCGCACAGCCGGCAAGAGATACCGCCAGCAGCACCGCCAGCAGCAGGGCCGTAAATCGTCTCATTCCGTCTGCCCCCTGCTGCATGCTTCGCACAGGCCGTAAAACAGGGTACGGCGAGGGTCGATGCGGAAATGGTGCTCCTGCTCCAGATGCCGGTACAGCTCCCCCAGATGGGAGCAGTCCAGATGGCGGATCGCGCCGCACTTTTCACACTTCAGCAAAAAGCAGCTGCTCTCATCACGGGAGGTGCAGTACTGATAGTAAGCCCCCTGATCCGTGACTACTTTGTGGACAAGACCCTGCCGGGCCAGACGCTCCAGCTGCCGGTACACCGTGGTAAGCCCCACCTGCTGACCCTGGGCATGCAGCTGCTCCGCCAGCTCGGCGGCCGTGGCGCAGCCCTCCGGACAGCGGGCGATATTCTCCAGCACCGCCCGCTGCTGGCGGGTCATATACGTAACGGACATGTGTATCGCCTCCGAATTTGAAAATGAAAACCAATTTCAAATTATAACCGGATCGGCGCGTTTGTCAACCCTCTTCTCACCGGCGCGGACGCAGCCGGAATCATAACGGGAAAATGTTTTTCATGTGACGAAAAACACACATTTATCGGAAATTTGTTGCGGAAACTATGAAATTCGCTCCTTTTCTTCTGGATTTCACACTGACTTTCTTCGTTAAAACTTCACTATTATCTGTGAACAATCTGTTAAAATGGTAGATTATGATGGTAAAATTTTATAAATATTGCTAATTGCGGCAAAGCGGCAAATCCTGTATACTTTATTGTAGCCTGAGAAAAATCCTGTTTTTTCAGGCGAACCGTTTTCAAGGTGTATGCCGCGGAAACGGCTCATGTTTCCCCTGTGGGAAACAATTATGAAATAAGGAGAGAAAACAATGGAAGAAAGAAAAGGCTTTGGATCCAATTTTGGATTCATCATGGCTGCTGTCGGTTCGGCGGTCGGTCTGGGCAACATCTGGGGCTTCCCCAATAAGATGGGTGCCAGCGGCGGCGCGCTGTTCCTGATCATTTATCTGGTCCTTGCTGTCCTCTGCGGTTTCATCGTCATGCTGGGCGAGCTGGCTCTGGGCCGCAAGACCGGTCAGGGTGCTGTGGGCGCCTACAAGATCCTCAGCAAGAAGTTCAGCTGGATGGGCTGGCTGGGCATCGCTTCCGCCTTCTTCATTCTGTTCTTCTACTGCGCACTGGGCGGCTACTGCATCAAGTACGTGGTGGTCAATGTGGGCGACCTGTTCGGTGCCGGTTTCGGCTCCAACAGTCTGTCCGGCGGCGAGATCTTCGGCAACTTCCTGGGCAGCCCCGGCGAAGCCATTATCTACGGTCTGATCTTCGTGGCCATCACCATGCTGATCGTGATGGGCGGCATCGGCGGCGGTATCGAAAAGGTCTGCTCCGTCGGTATGCCCGCTCTGTTCGTGGCCCTGATCATCTGCATCATCCGCGCTCTGACCCTGCCCGGCGCCGATGTGACGGCTCAGGTTCTCCAGGCTGACGGCTCTCTGGCGGAGCAGGTGATCCACGGCAGCGCTCTGGATGGTTTGAAATACATGTTTGCTCCCGGCTGGGCGGCAGATACCGGTTACTATGTTGCTTCTTCCACCGTGAAGGGCGCTGTTGAGCTCCAGAAAGGCGCTCCCGGCTTCTTCCAGGTGCTTTCCACCGCTGGCGGCCAGATGTTCTTCTCCCTGTCTCTGGGCATGGGTGCCATGATTACTTACGGTTCCTACCTGCAGAAGAAGGAGAACCTGCAGAAGAACGCTATCCTTATCATTGTTATGGATACTCTGGTGGCTCTGATGGCCGGTCTGTGCGTTATGCCCGCCCGCTTTGCTCTGGATCCCACCGGCAGCATCGGCGGCCCCAAGCTGCTGTTCATCACCATGCAGAACGTGTTCCACTCCATGGGCGCTGTTGGCCCCATCTTCGGTATCCTGTTCTATCTGCTGGTGGTCTTCGCCGCCATCTCCTCCTCCATCTCCCTGCTGGAAGTCATTACCACCCACTTTGTGGATCAGGCTCGTGAGGCCGGCAAGGGCGACAAGCGCAAGAAATATTGCGTGATCGCCGCGGCGCTGGTGGGTCTGGGCTGCATCCTGGTCTGCGCCGACTGCCTGGGCAGCAACAACATCCACCCCGCCGCTCTGCTGAACATCGCGGAGCCCAAGGCATGGGCGGCCGACTGGCTGGACTTCTGGGATGCTATCTCTGAAGGTATCATGATGCCTCTGGGCGCGCTGCTGATGTGCCTGATGATCGGCTATGAGATTGGGCCGGAGGTCGTCAAGGAAGAATGCGAACAATCCGGCCATCCCATGGGAAGCTACGGCTTCTTCAAGATCTGCGTCAAGATCATCACCCCGCTGATCATGCTGCTCATCCTGTACGGCCAGATCAAATCTTTCTTCTTCTAAGAAGAACCGCATCGACACACCATTAAATGTATAAAGCAAAGACCGGAGCCCGCCGCTCCGGTCTTTGTTTTATGTTGGGCATCGCAAAATAAAAGCCTCCCCTGTGTAAGGGGAGGTGGCAAAAATCTTTGATTTTTGACGGAGGGGTTGTCTGTTAACGTTGACAATCCCCCAGTCTCGCTGACGCTCGACAGCCCCCTTTACACAAGGGGGCCTTTGGTCGTAAGCTTACCCCATCAATTCGATGGCGTGATGGAGATTCTGAATCTCTACTCTGGGCTGGCTGGCGGCATATTCACCGTCCAGCGACCATGGGATAATGTCATCAGTCGTCAATGTAACATGTTCAACATGCCGGAAAATGATACCCGGGGCATGATACTCCATGCGGGTCATGGAGGTGATCAGGCCGCTGAGCTCTACGGCGTTTTTCGGCATCCGCAGCAGCAGAAGTTCAAAGCGTCCGTCGTCCATCTTTACATGGTTGGGATCCAGCTTCATCAGGCCGCCCAGCGATGTGGAATTGCATACAGCGCCGAATATATATTCACCGTCGAACACCTCGCCATCCGCCTCGATGCGGCAGCAGTAGGGGCGCAGGGAGTCCAGATCGTTCAGACCCTCAAAGATGTATGCCAGATGGCCCAGCGCATTTTTTGCCGCCTGCGTGGCAGAGTAGGACGCCCGGGTAAAGGCGCCGAAGGACGCCACATAGGCGAAATAGCGGCCGTTATGCTGCCCCAGATCCAGCTCCCGGGGTTGGGTGCAGGCTGCAATGGCATTGGCCGCCGCCATGGGCTGCGACGGAATATGCAGGCTGGCGGCAAAATCGTTGGTGCTGCCGTGTGGGATATAGCCCACCGGCGGGCGGCGCTCCAGCGTCATCAGCCCGCACAGCGTTTCGTTCAGCGTACCGTCGCCGCCGGCGCAGACCACCAGATCAAACTCACCGCCCAGCTCCGCCGCGGCCCGCTTGGCGTCGCCCGGTCCCTCGGTGGTGAACAGCTTGATCAGATAGCCCGCCTGTGAAAAGCGGGCCACCACATCAAACATCGGGGCCATGGAACGGGTGCGGCCCGCCCGGGGATTGACAATAAACAACAGTTTTTTCATGGGCACCTCCCACAAGTAATGCTTTTTTTATTATGCCATAGCCGCGGCAAAATTGCAATTCCCTGGTGAAAGCCCTTGCAAATTCGAAAAGAATTAAGTATGATAGAAGCGAAAAGCCATCAAAAGGAGGCGGCAGCGTGAAAGGGAAAATCTACTGGCGATGGGGCTTGACGGCTTTCTTGACCGTGTGCGCTATCTTGGTGTTTTATGACGCCTTCTATCAGGGCGGTACGCTGCAGCAGATTTTGGGAAAGCTGGCGGAGGTGCTGGCGCCTGTCTTTTATGGGCTGGCCATGGCCTACCTGCTGACGCCTCTGACAAAATGGCTTGAACGCGGCATTCTTTGGTGTCTCGGCAAGATCAAGGGTTTGCAGAACAGGCAGCTGAAGCATGGGAAGGCGTGGCTGCGTGCCGCCGCCATATTGCTGACGTGGGCCGTGGTGCTGGCGCTGCTGTACTGGCTGATGAGCGTGCTGGTTCCCCAGTTGATCGACAGTATTACCATGCTGATCAAGAACGCCCGGTACTATTACTATAAAGTATATCGCTGGGCAGATGCATGGCTGAAGGCAAATCCTGAGATCGGCAGCTGGGCCAACGACGTGCTGAGCGAATACTACAATAACGCCGTCAGTACTCTGACCGATACCATTCTTCCCAAGGCGCAGGAAATGGCTGCCGCGCTGACCGGTGGTATCTGGACCGGTATCCGCAGCGTGGTGAGCTTTGCCATGAACTTCGTCGTGGGGATCATCATTTCCGTGTACCTGCTGGCGATGAAGGAGAAAAGTCTGGCACGCTGCTGCAAAGTGATCTATGCCATTTTCCGCCGGGAAACAGCGGAACTGCTGCTGACGGGGCTGCACAACATCAACCAGGTGTTTTCCGGCTTCGTGCGGGGCAAGCTGCTGGATTCGCTGATTATAGGGATCCTGTGCTTCATCGGCTGCTCCATTCTGAACATGCCCTATACCCCGCTGGTCAGCGTGGTGGTGGGCGTGACCAATGTCATTCCCTTCTTCGGACCGTTCCTGGGCGCCATTCCCAGCGCTTTCCTGATCCTGCTTGTGGATCCGCTGAAATGCCTGTATTTCGTCCTGTTTATCATCCTGCTCCAGCAGCTGGACGGCAATGTGATCGGTCCCAAAATTCTGGGGGACAGCACCGGTATCTCCAGCCTTTGGGTCATTGTTGCCATTTTGGTAGGCGGCGGCTTTTTCGGCGTGCTGGGCATGTTCTTCGGTGTGCCGGTGTTTGCCTGCCTGCGGCTGCTGATAAAGTGGCTGATGGACCGCCGCCTCACGCGGCGGGGCATGCCCACGGAGGCCAGCGCTTATATGGCGCAGCGGGACGCTCTGCGCCGGTCAAAAGCAGCTGAGGCGGAAACTGCGGACTCTGATGCTTCTGACCAAAAAAACACATAGTGTTGAACGGGCGGCCGCTGCGGCCGCCCGCTTTTTTACAATTTTGTCTTGCAATATGGGCAAAAATATGGTACAGTGCCCATTGAGCGACTGCTTGTGCGGCGCTTTGACAATTAAATAGGGAAAACAAAACCATTATTTCTGTCCCCATCGAAGGAGGTGGGGAGAAGGAGAAGAACATGAAGAAACTGGTATCTCTTTTCCTGTCGCTGACAATGGTCTGCGCTGTACTCTGCGGCTGCGGAGGCGGCAGCGGCTCAGGCGACGAAGGAAGTAACGGCTTGCAAAATGAGCGGAAAGCCAACAACGAGATCGTTGTGGCTATTGCTCAGGACCTGGAAGACAGTCTTGACCCCCACGCGGCAGCGTCGGCAGGAACCAGAGAGGTCTTATTCAACGTTTATGAGGGCTTGGTGAAAACCGGCCCCAATGGTGAATTGATCCCCGCTGTGGCTGAACGCTACGATATCTCGGAGGGCGGACTTGTCTACACCTTCACCCTGCGTGAGGGCGTGAAGTTCCATACCGGCGAGTCGGTGACGGCGGAGGATGTGGTCTATTCCATGAACCGCTGCGCCGACAACTCGGGGGACTCTGCCCTGGTGTCGGCGTTTTCTGCTATTCAGGACCTGAAAGCCGTGGACGAACGGACGGTGACTTTCCGGCTGGAGCAGCCCAATCTGGAGCTGATCTATTTCCTGTCGGCGGCCATCATTCCCCGGAACAGCGATCCCCAGGCGGGCTTTATCCCTGGCACGGGGCCTTTCAAGCTGGTGTCCCGCTCCCCTCAGGAGAACATCGTGCTGGAGCGCTTTGACGATTACTGGGGCACGCCCGCCGCTCTCAGCAAGGTGACGTATCAGATCTATGAGGATCCCACCGCGCTGATGATGGCCCTGAAGGGCGGCAGCGTGGATCTGTGCGCCCACCTGACCAGCGCGCAGACGGCGCAGCTGGGCGGCGATCTGACCGTGCTGGAGGGCACCATGAATCTGGTGCAGGCGGTGTATCTCAACAACGCAGTGGAGCCGTTCAACAACGAGAAGGTGCGGCAGGCCATGTGCTACGCCATCAACCGGCAGGAAATCATGGACATCATGGCGGACGGTCACGGCACCGCCGTGGGCAGCAGCATCTATCCCAAGCTGACCAAGTATTTCCTGCCTGAGCTGGCGGAATACTACCCCTACGACCCGGCCAAGGGCAAGGAGCTGCTGGCGGAGGCCGGATATCCCGACGGCTTTGACATGACCATCGCCGTGTCCTCCAACTATCAGCCCCATATGGACACCGCCGAGGTGG
Source organism: uncultured Clostridia bacterium (assembly GCA_945915065.1). Taxonomy (GTDB): domain Bacteria; phylum Bacillota; class Clostridia; order Oscillospirales; family Oscillospiraceae; genus Vescimonas. The sequence continues at coordinate 11,975 of CAMEER010000016.1, forward strand.
TGGTACAGCAGCTGGCCGCCATCGGCATCCGGGCCACGGTGCAGCCGGTGGACGCCGCCACATGGTACAGTGATGTATACACCGGCCGTCAGTTCCAGGCCACCATCACCGGCCTTGACGCCAAGAACATCACCGCCCGCGCCATGCTGGAGCGCTTTGTCTCTGACAATGGCAAGAATTTCATCAACTACAGCAACCCCGAATATGACGCGCTGTACGCCAAGGCCATGGCCTGCGCGGACGACGCGGAGCAGACCGCCATCTATCAGCAGATGGAGACCATGCTGACGGAGACCGCCGCCAACCTGTATCTGCAGGATATGGCGGATCTGGTGGCCATCCGCAGCGATCTGACGGGCTACACCTTCTATCCCATTTACGCACAGGATCTCAGCACCGTCAGCTACGCCGGGTAACAGGCGGCAAGCCCGCCAAGCGGCTTTTCCATCCATCACAAAGCCGCAGGGCAGAGCGGTAAAAACAGAAAGAGATGATGACCATGAAAAACATCGCCAAGAAAATCGGAATGATGCTTCTGACCATGGTCATCGTCTCTTTCTTTGCCTTTCTGGCCTTTCAGGTGATCCCCGGCGACCCCACCACCAAGCTGCTGGGCAGCGACGCCACCGCCGAGGCGGTGGCCGCCATGCGGACAGAGCTGGGGCTGGACCGGCCTTTTTTCACCCGGTACTTTGAGTGGGTGCTCCACGCGGTACAGGGGGACTTCGGTTCCTCTTATATTTACGCCATGCCGGTATCTCAGCTGCTGGACGGCAAATTGGGCGTGACGGCGCTGCTGACCGGCATCGCTTTTGTGATGATCGTCGTTGTTTCCCTTCCGGTAGGGCTGTTCGCCGCCTCCCGTCCGGGCGGCTGGCCGGATCGCGCGCTGACCATGCTGGGTCAGGTGGTGATGGCAGTGCCGCCCTTCTTCACCGGCATTTTGCTGACGCTGCTGTGCGGCCTTGTGCTGCACTGGTTCGATCCCGGCACATTCATCGCTCCGTCCCAGAGCTTCTGGCGCAGCGTGGGCTATCTGGTTTATCCGGCGGTGGCCATCGCCCTGCCCCGTATCGCCATGACGGTGAAAATGCTGAAAAGCTCCATCGCCGGCGAGCTGGAAAAGGACTACGTCCGCACCGCCTACAGCCGGGGCAACTCTCCCACGGCGGCGCTGTACCGCCATGTGCTGCGCAACGCCGTGGTGCCCACAGTGGCCTTTCTGGCCATGACGGCGGCGGACATCGTGGCCGGCAGCGTCATTATCGAGCAGGTCTTTGCCATTCCCGGTCTGGGGCGGCTGCTGCTGACCTCCATCGCCAACCGTGACTTTCCGGTGGTGCAGGCTATTGTGGTGATCCTGGCGCTGTGGGTGGTGCTGGTAAACTGCGTGGCCGATATCGTCAACCAGCGGCTGGATCCCCGGCTGCGGCTGCAATAAGGGGGTGGGACAGATGCTGCTGCAAAAGAAAAGCGTCTCCTTCCGCATCGGACTTACCATTGCCGCCATCATGGCAGTGCTGGCGCTGGTGGGCTATGTGTGGACGCCCTATGACCCGTCTGCCATCGTGGGCAGCGAAAAGTTCCTGGCGCCGTCCCTGCGCCACCTGTTTGGCACCGATAACTTCGGGCGGGACATTTTCAGCCGCGTGATGGTGGGCGTGGGCACCACGTTCTTCATCTCACTGTGCACCGTGTGCATCGGCGGCATCGTGGGCACGCTGATCGGCGCGTTCACCGGCTATTTTGGCGGCGTGGTGGACGAGGTCCTGATGCGTATCAACGATGCGTTGACCGCCTTCCCCAGCATTTTGCTGGCGCTGGTGTTCATCGCCATGCTGGGCTTCGGCAAATACAACGTGATCCTGGCGCTGGGCGTGGCTTTCATTCCCAGCTTTGCCAGAGTGGTGCGGGCAGAGTTCGCCCGGCACCGCTCCATGAGTTATGTCAAATCTGCCCGGCTGATGGGCGCTTCCCATCTGCGGATCATGTTCCGGCACATTCTGCCCAATACGCGGGGCGTGCTGCTGCCGGCGCTGATCATCGGGTTTAACAACGCCGTGCTGGCGGAGGCCAGCATGAGCTATCTGGGCATCGGCGTGGCGCCGCCTGACGTGTCGCTGGGCTACATGCTGTCGGAGTCCCAGAGCTATATGATAAAGGCACCCTGGTATGTGCTGTGTACCGGCCTTGTGATCGTGCTGCTGATCCTGGGCGTCAGCATGATGGGCGAAGGCCTGCGGAAAGGGGGCTCGTGATCATGCTGGAGATCAAAGACCTCCGTGTCCGGTTCCATGACGCCGACCACGACGCTGTGCGGGGCATCAGCCTGACGGTGGCGGACGGCGAGATCATGGGTCTGGTGGGGGAGAGCGGCAGCGGCAAGACTGTCACCGCCATGGTGGTGTCCGGCCTGCTGCCCCGAAAGAGGGCGGACGTCACCGGACAGGTGCTGCTGGACGGCAAGGACCTGCTGGCGCTGGACGGTGCCGCCATGCGAAAGCGTCAGGGCTGCGCCATCTCGGTGGTGTTTCAGGAGCCCATGAGCGCCATGAACCCCGTCATGCGCATCGGCCCACAGGTGGAGGAAGCCCTGCGGGTCCATACAAAGCTAAGCGCGGAGGAGCGGAAGGAGCGTGCCCTGCAGGCCCTGCGGGACGTGGATCTTGCCGACGCCGAGGCCATCTATGAGAAGTACCCCCACCAGATGTCCGGCGGTATGCTGCAGCGGGCCATGATCGCCGCGGCCATCATCTCCCGGCCCAAGCTGCTGCTGGCGGACGAACCCACCACGGCGCTGGATGTGACCATTCAGGCCCAGATCCTGGAGCTGCTGCGGCGGCTGAACCGGGAAATGGGCATGTCCGTCCTGTTCATCTCCCACAACCTGAACGTGGTGCGCAAGCTGTGCACCCGGGTGGCGGTGATGGAAAAGGGCCACATCGTGGAAACCGGCCCGACGGAGCAGGTATTCCATGACCCGCAGGCAGACTACACCAAGCGGCTGATCGCCGCCATACCCACGAGGAAAAAGCTATGTTAGAGACCGTATTGGAAGTCAAGGACCTGAACGTCTGGTACCGCGGCGGCAGCGGTTTGCGCAAGCGGCGGACGCAGGTACTGCACGACGTCAGCTTTACCCTGTACCGGAGCGAAATTCTGGGGCTGGTGGGGGAGAGCGGCAGCGGCAAGTCTACGCTGGCCCGGGCCATACTGGGCATGGAGAGCGACATGACCGGCACCGTGACCCACCACACCAAGCGGCCCCAGATGGTCTTTCAGAACCCGGCGGGCAGCCTGAACCCCTCCTTTACCGTGGCCCGGACGCTGGCCGAGCCGCTGCATATCTACGGCAAGTATGACAAGGCCGGCATCGAGAGCAGGGTGCGGGATACCATGGCGCTGGTGGGGCTGGACGAGGAGTACTACGGCCGCTATCCCCATGAGCTGTCCGGCGGGCAGAAGCAGCGGGTCTGCATCGGCGCGGCGCTGATCCAGAAGCCGGGCCTGATCGTGGCGGATGAGGCGGTGTCGGCACTGGATGTGACCATTCAGGCTCAGATCTTACAGCTGATCGCCCATTTGCGGCGGGAGCTGGGCGTCTCTTACCTGTTCATCTCCCACGACCTGAATGTGGTGTATCAGATCTGCGACCGGTGCCTTGTGATGAAGGACGGCCGCATCGTGGAGCAGGGGCCGGTGGAGGAGGTCTATGACCATCCTCAGGCGGACTATACGAAACAACTATTGAAAGCAGCGGAGTGATACCATGAACGAGCAGATCAAGCAACTGATATTGGCGGCGGCGCGGGATATCGAGCCATTTGATAAACACAACCACATCTACCTGATCGGGGTGGAGGAAGGGATGGCGCAGGTGGGACTGGACATCCATCCGGAATCCCTGAACCGCTGGGGAATGCCCCACGGCGGCCTTCTGTTTACGCTGTGTGATGTGGCCAGCGGCATTGCCGTGCTGACGGTACGGCCGGAGAGCTGCGTCACCCTCAACGGGGCCATCGATTTTATTGCCGCCGGCCCCTCTCAGGGTAAGCTGATCGCCACCGGGCGAACGAAAAAGGTGGGCGGCAAAACTGCCTTCTGCGAGTCGGAGATCCACGACGAGACCGGTAAGCTGATCGCCTCGGGCCACTCCGTGATGTACTTTACCGGCGGAGAGCTGCTGTGAAAGCCTTTGTCCGGGATTGCCGCGCCCTTTTGCTGTGGCTGGCGGGGCTGGCGGTATTCTTCGCCGTGTATTTTCCCCTGCGCGGCTGCAAAACCGCCATGAACTGGCTGTGCAGCCGGGTGATCCTGCCGCTGGAGCAGTGGCTGGGCCAGTTGTGCGGCGTCACCTCCGTCTCCGTGGCGGAGGTGTTGATCCTGTCGGGGCTTTGCGCCGCGCTGTTCTATCTGGTGTGGCAGGTGCGGTGCCTGATCGCAAGGCCCCGCAGGAGGCTGCGGGTCTGCCGCGTACTGCTGACGGTGCTGTGCGCGCTGTTGAGCGTCTATGCCGGTTTCTGCCTGATGTGGGGTGTTTTCTACGGCGCGGACAGCTTTCAGGACAAGAGCGGTCTGACGGCCCGGGGCGGCACCGCAGAGGAACTGACAACGCTGACCCGGCAATACGCCGAAGAACTGTCCGCGTTGTCCGATCAGGTGGCCCGGGACGAAAACGGCTGCTTCGCCGTGTCCCGACGGGATATTTTCGCCTTTGCGCCCCACGCCTATGACGTGCTGGTGCAGGAATTTGACTGCCTGACCCTTCCCCGGACGGCACCCAAGGCTTTCGTCTCCTCCCGGGCCATGAGCGCGCTGGATTTCACCGGCTTCTACTTCCCCTTCACCGGCGAGGCCAATCTCAATGACGAGTGTCCCGCCGCCTATCTGCCCATGACCATCTGCCATGAGCTGGCCCATCAGCAGGGCATCGCCTCGGAACAGGAGTGCAACTTTGTGGGGATCATGGCGGCCGCCCTGTCGGCGGATCCGGCCTATCGCTATTCGGGATACCTGCTGGGCTATGTCCATCTGAGCAACGCCCTGTACCGGGCGGACGCCGAGGCGTGGCAGATCATCCGTGACAGTCTGCCGGACACGGTGCGTGCCGATCTGCGGCAGAACAGCGCCTATTGGGCGCAGTTCAGCGGCCCTGTGCGGACGGTTTCCAATAAGGTGTATGACGGGTTCCTCAAGTCCAACGGCGTGAGCAGCGGCATCCAGAGCTACGGCACCGTGGTGGATCTGCTGCTGGCTTACCATTACGGGGCATGAGGAGATGCGTCCTTTACGGAGCGAAACAACTGCATAAAAAAAGAACCACCCTCCGGGTGGTTCTTTTTTTGGAGCGGGCGACGAGGCTCGAACTCGCTACCTCGACCTTGGCAAGGTCGCGCTCTACCAGATGAGCTACGCCCGCAAACGCAAGATTGATTATACCGCAAATCCTTGCGTTTGTCAATCCCGCATTTTCAATTTTCCATGATGATTTCGATAATTCCGGCAGAGGCTTCGTTCGGGTAAAACGTCACCTGCCATATGCCGGCCCCTCCGGTCTGCTCCCGCTCCACCTGGGAGACGATATCCCGCACCTCCTGCGTCTGATCCCGGAAGTATCCCACCTGCACCACCAGCTCCGGCATATGGTTCTCGGCGGCAGCGGTCAGCAGCGTATACAGCGCGGAAACACTGGTGGCATGGACGATGCTCTCCAACTGCGCCGCCGTGCGGCGATATCCGATGGACAGCTCGATCTCGCTGTAGGCCCGGTTATCCTCAGAAACGGTATAGGTCACATATTCCACCGCGTAGGAACCCATGGGCGTCTCCCGCTGCACCTCCTGACAGGCCTGCTCGATGGCCTGCTCCGCGTCCAGCTCCTCGCTGCCGGGATAGAGCCAGATGGCGCCCTCGGCGGCATAGTCCCCGACCAGCACCAGCAGATCGTTGACCAGATCCTGATAGTTTTCGGCGCGGAGCACGTTACCGGCCTCACTTTCGTAATAGGAGGAGCTGTGGGGCTCCACACTGCTGTATTCCCGCTCCAGCAGGGCGCAGCCCGTTAGGGCCAATGTCACGGCAGCGGCCAGCACAAGGGCTGTCAGGCGGTATTTCATGGCGATCCTCCTTTTACAACGGCGCACAGTCAGCGCGCAGACCTTTTTTGGCCCATAGCTTCTTTTCGATCAGAGCAGCTCCAGTTGCTTTTCGTCGCTGTCCTCCGCCTTCAGCAGCGCGCCGGCGGCAGGCAGGGTGCGGGTCCGGTAGCGGGCGGGGTTGGTGATGCCGGTCTCGGCGGCCGGCGCCACACGCTCCAGACGGTACTTGGGTTTGATGGTCATCACCGCCACGCCCTGGGTACTGCGTGTGGCCTTGGGCGTCAGGGACGCCGTGTGCATCAGCAGGCACCGGGGTTCGCTGGTGTACAGGGCCAGCTCCGTATCCTCCCGCAGGGCCAGCATGGCCGTCAGCGGCGCCTTGTCACTGTAGGCGCCTGTCAGCCGGCGGCGGTTGGAGGTGGTGGCGTAGGCGCTCAGCGGCACCTTGGCGGCCTTACCGTTTTCAAAGAGGAACAGCATAAAGCCGCTGTAATCCCCGGCAAGGGCCAGATAAATGACGTTCTCCCCCTCGTCCATGCCCAGCCTGGCGGGCAGATAGTCCCCCAGTGCCGAGGCCTTTGTCTCGCCGAATTCGCTGGCACGGGTCTTGTAGACCTGCTGACGGTCGGTAAAGAACAGCAGCTCGGCGGCATTGGTGGTGTCGAAGGACTGGCGCAGGGCGTCGCCCTCCTTGAACTTCTGCTCGCCGGACATCCGCAGGGACTGGGGCGTGATCTTCTTGAAATAGCCCTCCCGGCTGAGGAACAGATGCACCGGATAGTCGTCCACCGGCTCCTCCTCCGGTTCCTCCGGCAGCTCATGGCCGTACACGATCTCCGTGCGGCGGGGGACGGCGTACTTCTTCCGCACCTCCGTCAGCTCGTCGATGATGATACGGCGGATGCGGGCAGGCTTGGCCAGCGTATCCTCCAGGTCGGCGATCTCGTCGGCCAGCGACGCCGTCTCCGCCACGCGCTTGAGGATATACTCCTTGTTGATGTTGCGCAGCTTGATCTCCGCCACATACTCCGCCTGCACCTGGTCGATGCCGAAGGCGATCATCAGGTTGGGAATGACCTCCGCTTCCTCCTCCGTTTCCCGGATGGTGCGGATGGCCTTGTCGATATCCAGCAGGATACGCTTGAGACCCTGCAGCAGGTGCAGCTTGTCCTGCTTCTTCTTGAGGACGAAGTAGACCCGGCGCTTGACGCACTCGGTGCGCCATGCCGTCCACTCCTCCAAAATCCCGTCCACGCCCAGCACACGGGGCTGGCCGGCAATGAGGATATTGAAGTTGCAGCTGACCGTGTCCTGCAGCGGGGTCAGGCGGAACAGCTTGGCCATCAGCTTGTCCGGGTCCACGCCCCGCTTCAGGTCGATGGCCAGCTTCAGGCCGCTCAGGTCGCTCTCGTCCCGCATGTCGTTGATCTCTTTTACCTTGCCGGCCTTCACCAGCTCCGCCACCTTGTCCAGAATGGCCTCAATGGAGGTGGAGTAGGGGATCTCATAGACCTCGATGAGATTCTCCTTCTTATCGTAGCGGTAGCGGCTGCGGACCTTGACGCCGCCCCGTCCGGTGCGGTAGATCTCCCGCAGCTCGTCGCCGTCGCAGAGGATCTGGCCGCCGGTGGGGAAGTCCGGCGCCAGCAGGGTGGAGGCGATATCGTGTGCCGGGTTTTTCAGATAGGCGATGGTGGTGTCGCAGACCTCTCCCAGATTGAAGCCGCAGATCTGGCTGGCCATGCCCACGGCGATGCCCTGATTGGCGGACACCAGCACATTGGGGAAGGTGGTGGGCAGCAGCGACGGCTCCTTCATGGTGTTGTCGTAGTTGTCCACGAAATCCACCGCGTCGCAGTCCAGATCTCGGAACAGCTCGGCGCAGATGGGCGCCAGCTTGGCCTCGGTATAGCGGCTGGCGGCGTAGGCCATGTCACGGGAGTAGACCTTGCCGAAGTTGCCCTTGCTGTCCACAAAGGGGTGCAGCAGCGCCTCGTTGCCCTTGGACAGGCGCACCATGGTCTCATAGATCGCGGCGTCGCCGTGGGGGTTCAGGCGCATGGTCTGGCCCACGATGTTGGCGCTCTTGGTGCGGCTGCCCGTCAGCAGGCCCATCTTGTACATGGTGTACAGCAGCTTCCGGTGGGCGGGCTTGAAGCCGTCGATCTCCGGAATGGCCCGGGAGACGATGACGCTCATGGCGTAGGGCATATAGTTCTCGTCCAGCGTGACGGTGATGGGCTGATCCACCACCGCGCCCCGCAGCCCCATCACATTGGGGTCCATGCTGCGGCGGACGGTTTTTTCTTCTGGTTTCTTCTTTGCCATCGGAAACGTGTTCCCTCCTCAGCTTACATCGATCATGTCCATATACTTATGGCCGTTTTCCGCAATGTACTCCTTGCGGCCGGAGAGGTTGTCCCCCAACAGCAGGTCAAAGACCCGGGCCGTTTCCTCCGCGTCGTCCGGCAGCACCTTCACCAGACGGCGGGTCTCCGGATTCATGGTGGTCATCCACATCATCTCCGGGTCGTTCTCACCAAGGCCCTTGGAGCGCTGGATGCTGACCTTTTTGCCGGACAGCTCCCGGAGGATATCCGCCTTCTCCTTCTCGGAATAGGCGAACCATGTTTTCTCCGTGCTTTTTTCTTTGCAGGTGATCTCAAACAGGGGCGTTTCCGCAATATAGACCCGGCCCTCCCGGATCAGGGTGGGGCACAGGCGGTACAGCATGGTCAGGATCAGCGTCCGGATCTGGAAGCCGTCCACGTCGCCATCGGTGCAGATGACCACCTTGCTCCAGCGGAGGTTGTTCAGGTCAAACTGGTTGAGGTCCTTGACCGCCTTGCCCTGCACCTCCACGCCGCAGCCCAGTACCTTCATCAGGTCGGTGATGACGTCGCTTTTGAAGATACGGGGATAGTCGGCCTTCAGGCAGTTGAGGATCTTGCCCCGGACGGGCATCAGGCCCTGAAACTCCGCGTCGCGGGACTGCTTGCAGGCGCCCAGCGCGGAGTCTCCCTCCACGATATACAGCTCCCGGCGGCTCACGTCCCGGGTGCGGCAGTCCACGAATTTCTGGACGCGGTTGGCGATGTCGATCTTCTCCGTCAGCTTTTTTTTCTGGTTGATGCGGGTCTTTTCCGCCGTTTCACGGCTGCGCTTGTTGATCAGCACCTGAGCGGCGATCTTCTCAGCCGCGTCGCGGTTCTCGATGAAATAGATCTCCAGACGGCTGCGGAGAAACTCCGCCATGGCGTCCTGAATGAACTTGTTGGTGATGGCCTTCTTGGTCTGGTTTTCGTAGCTGGTCTGGGTGGAGAAGTTGTTGCTGACCAGGATCAGGCAGTCCTGCACATCGGGATAGGTGATCTTGGCCTCGGCCTTCAGGTACTTGTTGTTCTCCCGCAGGTACTTGTCGATGGCGCCCACCATGGCAAGGCGGGTGGCCTTCTCCGGGCTGCCCCCGTGCTCCAGAAAGCTGGAGTTGTGGTAATGCTCCACCACGGACACCCGGTTGGAAAAGCACAGCGCCACGCTGAGCTTGACCTTGTACTCCGGCTTGTCGGCACGGTCCCGGCCACGGCGCTCCGCCTCCCAGCACACCGGCTCGGTGAGGGCGTCATCCCCCGCCAGCTCGGCGATGTAATCCTCGATGCCCCGGGGATACAGAAACTCCTCGGTGTCGAATTTGCCCTGCGCCGTTTCGTTCAGCAGCCGGAACGTGACGCCGGCATTGACCACCGCCTGACGCTTCATGGCGTCCCGGTAGTAGTCCAGCGGCACGGCGATATCGGTGAATACGTCCAGATCCGGCAGCCAGCGGATACGGGTGCCGGTCTTTTTCTTATTGGCGGTCAGCTCTTTCACCTGCAGGCCGCCGATGTTCTCGCCCTTTTCAAAGTGAAGGCTGTACTCCTTGCCGCCGCGCCAGACGGTGACGTCCATATACGCCGAGGCGTACTGGGTGGCGCAGGAGCCAAGGCCGTTAAGTCCCAGGGAGAACTCGTAGTTTTCGCTGTTTTCATTGTCGTACTTGCCGCCGGCATACAGCTCGCAGAACACCAGCTCCCAGTTATAGCGCCCCTCCTTCTCGTTCCAGTCCACCGGGCAGCCGCGGCCCATATCCTCCACCTGCACCGACTTGTCCAGAAAGCGGGTGACGGTGATGAGGCTGCCGTGGCCCTCCCGGGCCTCGTCGATGGAGTTGGAGAGGATCTCGAACACGGCGTGCTCGCAGCCCTCCAGCCCGTCGGAGCCGAAAATGACGCCGGGCCGCTTCCGGACGCGGTCCGCGCCCTTGAGACTGGTGATGCTCTCGTCGTTGTATACGTTCTTCTTTGGCATAGGGGGAAAACCTCCAAGGGTTGTAGAATTCATATCGCTGATAGCCCAATATATTGTAACCCATTTTCGGCGGCGGTGCAAGGGGCTTGCCATCGTTTTCCGGCGCTGCCGAACACTTTTTTGGTCTGAAAATGTAAAAGACGTGTAAAAAATAATCGCTGTGCAAACCAGCGTAAACCGCGCAGAAAAAGGGTTTTGCACAATTTCCACACCTTTTTCCACACTAATTATGTTAACTTATTTTTCGCGGAAATGTTACGGATTCGGCAGTAAAATTCCGGCGGCTTATGGCGGAGTTCGGAGGGACTTATCAAAAGAACAAGACCCCCGGCGTAAACCGGGGGTCTTGCAAACGGGATCGATCGTGCCTTACTCCGCCTTGGGAGCTTCGGCCTTGGCAGCCTCAGCCTCGGCAGCAGCCTTGGCGGCGGCAGCCTTCTTCTCGGCAGCGGCCTTCTGCGCAGCCTTGAACTTCTCCTTCTCCTCGGGAGTGGGGATGGGCTCGATGGCGTTGCGGGGGCAGGCCTTGGCGCACATGGTGCAGTTCTTGCACTTGCTGTAGTCGATGACGGCCACGTTGTTCACAACATGGATGGCGTCGAACTTGCAGGTGCGCTCGCACATGCCGCAGGCGATGCAGGAGTTCTCGCAGACCTTGGTGACAGCGGGACCCTTGTCCTTATTGGAGCAGTTGACGAACACCTTCTGCTTGTAGGGCACCTCCACGATCAGGTGGTGGGGGCAGGCAGCGCGGCAGGCGCCGCAGTTGGTGCACTTCTCCTTGTCCACCACGGCCACGCCGTTGACCACATGGATGGCGTCGAACTTACAGGCGGTCACGCAGGAGCCGAAGCCGAAGCAGCCGTACTTGCAGGCCTTGGCGTCGCCGCCGCAGACCTTGGTGGCGGCCAGGCAGTCCTTCACGCCGCGATACTCGAAGTTGTTGACCGCGTTGCAGCCGCCGTTGCACAGCACATGGGCCACCATCTTGTCGCCGGAGGGAGCCTCCATGCCCATGATGGCAGCGATCTTGGCAGCGCCCTCGGGACCGGCAGGAGCGCAGGCGGTAACGGGAGCCTTGCCGGCCAGAATGGCCTCGGCGCAGCCGCCGCAGCCGGGATAGCCGCAGCCGCCGCAGTTGGCGCCGGCCAGACATGCCTGGATCTCGGGCAGGCGGGGATCCACCTCGACCTCAAAGACCTTGGCGGCAACGGCCAGGATCAGGCCGAACACGATGGCCAGAGCGCCCAGAATAACGATTGCCCAAATCAAAGTTGTCATTTTCCTCTACCTCCTTACCAGACCTTCAGGCCGCTGAAGCCCATGAAGGCCAGCGCCATCAGGCCGGCGGTGACCAGCGCGATGGGGAAGCCGTCAAAGGCCTTGGGACTGTCGCTGGAGACCTCCAGCTGCTCACGGATGGCCGCGAACAGGAAGATGGCCAGCAGGAAGCCCAGACCGCCGGTGATGCCGTACACCACGGACTCGATGAAGTTATAGTCGTTCTGGGTGTTCAGCAGCGCCACGCCCAGCACGGCGCAGTTGGTGGTGATCAGAGGCAGGTATACGCCCAGCGCGGTGTACAGGGTGGGAATGTTCTTCTTCAGGAACATTTCCACGAACTGCACCAGGCCGGCGATCACCAGGATGTAGGCCACGGTCTGCATGAATGCCAGGTTCAGGGGAACCAGCACCAGGTTGACCAGATAGCAGAAGGCGGAGGCCAGACCCATAACGAAGGTCACGGCGGCACCCATGCCCACGGCGGTGTCGATCTTCTTGGACACGCCCAGGAAGGGGCAGATGCCCAGGAACTGGGAGAAGATAAAGTTATTGGTCAGAATAGCGCCAAGAGAAATGGCGAGCAAAGTAGTAACAGACATAACTTACTTGGCCTCCTTTTTCTTTTCGCTCTTGGCCAGCGCCCACTGCATCACAGCGATCAGTGCGCCCAGCGTCAGGAAGCCGCCCACAGGCAGCGTCAGGATCTTGATACCGAACTCCTCAGGGAAGATCGTCACACCGGCGCCGCCGGCCAGCAGGCCGCCGCCGAACTTACCGGAGCCCAGGAACTCACGCACCACGCACATGATAATCAGCACGAGGGTGTAGCCGATGCCCTGGCAGATGCCGTCCACCGCGGAGGCACCCACGCCGTTCTTGGAGGCAAAGCCCTCGGCACGGCCCAGGATGATGCAGTTCACCACGATCAGAGGAATGAACACGCCCAGAGAGGCGGACAGCGAGGGAAGGAATGCCTTCAACAGCAGGTCCACGCAGGTCACGAAGCCGGCGATGACCACGATGAAGCAGACAATACGCACTTCATTGGGGATGATCTTGCGCAGCAGCGCAATGAAGATGTTGGACAGGGTCAGGATGATCAGCACGGACACGCCCATGCCCAGGCCGTTGAAGAAGGACGTGGTGATGGCCATGGTGGAGCACATACCCAGCAGCTGGACCAACACGGGGTTCTGTGTGATCAGGCCCTCTTTTAATTGCTTACCGAAATTCATAATGCAGCTCCTCCTTTCTTAGCCCAAAGCTTCCGCGGCAGCCAGAGCGGCATTGGCGCCCATGGTGATGCCCTTGGTGGAAACGGTGGCGCCGGAGATGGCGGTGACGGTCTTGCCCACCACCAGAGAGCCGGAACCGGACATGCCCATGAACTGATCCAGCACGGGAACGCCGGCGGCGTTAGGCTCGTTGCCCACCACCTTGGTGCCGATACCGGAGGTCTCGGCGTGGCTGACCACGGAGATACCGGTGATGGCCTTGTTGGCGTCCACGCCCACCATCATCACGATGGTGCCCTGAGAACCGGAGGCGGCAATCTTCATGACGTAACCGGCGTCAGCACCGGCGTTCTTCACGCCGTACAGCTCCGTCAGCTTGCCGCCCTGAGCGGCGGCAGCGGCGGCCACGTCGTCGCTGATCTCCAGCTTGTCGGTGAACTCGCTGCCCTCGGGAACAACGGCGCTCATAGCAATGCGGGTGTTCTCAGCGTCGATCTCGGCGATCTTGTCGGCGGTGATGTTGTTGACCAGACCCAGCAGGGCGGCAACCACCAGAGAGATAACAGTCAGGGTGCCGGCGACCTTGAGAATAAACTTACCGGAGATTTTCATTACTTCGCCGCCTCCTTCTTTTCTTTCTTGACCGCACCATAGATGGTGGGACGGATGTACTTATCCAGCAGCCAGGTGGTGCAGTTCATGATCAGGATGGAGTAGCACACGCCCTCGGGATAGGAGCCGAAACGGCGGATGAAGCAGGTGATCAGACCGCAGCCGATGCCGAAGATCAGCTGACCCGGCTTGGTAACGGGGGAGGTGGCATAGTCGGTGGCCATGAAGATGGCGCCCAGCATCAGACCGCCGCCGAACACGTTGTAGAGCATATACTGCACGTTGTCGATACCGGCAGGCGCGGAGATCAGGGTCAGGATGGCCACGGTGCCGATGAAGGCCACGGGGGTGTGCCAGGAGATGACCTTGCGGATCAGCAGCCAGGCGCCGCCCAGCAGCAGCGCCAGCGCGGAGACCTCACCCAGAGAGCCGCCCACACGGCCGATGAACATATCGGCCACGGAGTAGTTGGTGGTCAGCTCGGTGAACTTCTCCACGGTGCCTTCCTTCATGATCTGCAGGGGAGTAGCGGTGGAGATCACGTCTGCCAGCTCCTTCTTGCTGGAGGGCAGGGTCCAGGTGGTCATGGCGGTGGCATAGCTGGCCAGCAGAATGGCACGGCCGGCCAGTGCGGGGTTCAGGAAGTTGCAGCCGATGCCGCCGTAGAGCTGCTTGACCACAACGATGGAGAAGAACGCGCCGATGACCAGCGCCCACCAGGGCAGCTCGGGCGGGCACACAAAGGCCAGCAGCACACCGGTGACCACTGCGGACAGGTCGCCGATGGACTGGGGCTTCTTCAGCAGCTTGCGGTACAGCCACTCCCAGAACAGGCAGGCCACCACGGACACCACCACGGACAGCAGCGCCTTGAAGCCAAAGTTGTAGATGGCCCAGAACAGGGCGGGCAGCATGGCGATGATCACGTCCAGCATGATGGAGCGGGTGTTCTCTACGGAACGGATATGGGGGGAGGAGGACGCGATCAGCTTGAGATTCTTGTAATCAGTCATGGTTTACGCCTCCTTCTTTTCAGCGGCAGCCTTCTCGGCCTCCGCCTTGGCCTTGGCGGCCATTCTCGCGTTGTTGACCTGCTGCTTGCCCAGGCGGAACGCATGGGTCAGGGGCAGGCGGGCAGGACAGGTGTAGGTGCAGGCGCCGCACTCGATGCAGTCCATGCCGTGCAGCACGTTCTGCCAGGTGTCCACGTCGCCCTTCATCAGGTACTTGTACATGAACACGGGCTCCAGACGGATGGGGCACACGCCCACGCACTTGCCGCAGCGGATGCACTGAGGATTCTCCTCGTACTTCTCCTCGTCGCCGGCAAAGGCCAGCATGGCGCCGGTGCCCTTACCCACGGACACGTCCACGCTGTACTGGGCAAGACCCATCATGGGGCCGCCCATGATCAGCTTGTAGGTGTCTTCCTTCAGGCCGCCGCAGGCGTCAAACAGCTTGGAAATGGGGGTGCCGATGGGGCACTCGATGTTCTTGGGCTCGATCACACCGGAACCGGACACGGTGACGATCTTGCTGACCACGGGCATGCCCTCGTACACGGCACGGTAGATGGCGCAGGTGGTGTTCAGGTTGAAGATGCAGCAGCCTGCATCGGCGGGCAGCTTGCCGGAAGGCACCTGGCGGCCGGACACGGCCTGCACCAGCTGCTTTTCAGCGCCCTGGGGGTAGCGGGTGTGGAGCACTTCCACCACCACGGGAGCGTTCAGCTCGCGGATCTTCTCGTTGAGCACGTCGGCGGCGTTCTGCTTGTTGGCCTCGATGCCGATATACACCTTGTCCAGACCGAAGCACTTGGCCAGCACGGTGGCGCCCTTGATCACCTGATCGGGACGCTCCAGGCAGGTGCGGTGGTCGCCGGTGATGTACGGCTCGCACTCCGCGGCGTTGATGATGACGTAATCCACCTTGCCCAGCGCGGAGCTGATCTTCACGTGGGTGGGGAAGGTAGCGCCGCCCTGGCCGACGATGCCGGCGTTCTTGACGATCTCCACCAGCTGCTCGCCTGTCAGGTTCTCGGGGTCAGCCGCGGGCTTGACGTCCTCGCTGACGGTGTCCTGGAAATCGTTCTCGATCACCACGGACATCATAGTGCCGCCCATGGAATAGGGGCGGGGTTCCACAGCCTTGACCGTACCGGATACGCTGGCGTGGATGGGGGCGGATACGAATCCGCCGGGTTCGCCGATCCTCTGTCCGATTTTTACCTTGTCGCCCACTGCAACAATGGGTTTACAAGGCGCACCGATGTGCATAGACATGGGGATGACCACCTCAGCCGGGGCTTCCAGCTTTTCGATGGCCTTTTCATTGGTCGCGGCCTTCATATCATTGGGATGAACGCCGCCAAAGAAAGCTTGTGCCATTGTCTTCACCTCATCTTACTGCATTCGTATCTGATGGTGAAATTCCTGCGTGCGGCATTTCAGTTCCGTACGCCTGAATCTCACCATCGGCTACTTCAGGTGGCTTGACACCACCTCACACTGCGTTTTATCATACAACAAAAACTCGCTGTTGTCCAGTCTTATGCGGGAATTCTTCCTGAAAATTTGTCTTTTTTGTCGGTTGCTTTGCGGTTTTTACCGTCTTTTTTCCCACTCTTGCGTTCCGGTTTTCCATATGCTACAATATCTGGTGAAATCAGCGAAATATCCGGCAGCTTTTTGCCGCCGCGCTTTGTTAAGAAAGGAGCGTTTGCTATGCTCGATCGTGTGCAACTGAAGTTGGAGGCCAAAGCCATCACCAAAAACGCCAGAGTGTCAGCCTATCTGTTCACGCTGCTGTATCTGGTAATTATTCTGGTGCTGGAGGGGTTGGACTGGCTGGCTTCCGGCGGTATCATGGCTGAATACGCCTATTTGTACGGGGATCTGGAAATAATGGAGGCCCTGCAGTATGTTCCCCGGCTGTCCCTGCCGCCGCTGGCCGTCACCTTTGTCAGCATCGTGATCTCCCTGGTAAGCGCCGTTCTGGGCACCGGCTATATCCTGTATACCATGAACGTGCGCAAGGGTCTGGAGACGCCCTATGCCACGCTGTTTGACGGCTTCCTGTTTGCCGGAAAGGTGATCCTGCTGCAGATCGTCATGGGCATCTTTATCTTTTTGTGGTCAATGCTGCTCATCATCCCCGGCATCGTCGCCGGCTACCGTTACCGCTTCGCCCTGTATAACCTGTGCGAAAATCCGAAGATTGGCGTGATGGAGGCCATCAACATGAGCAAGGCCCAGACCCGGGGCCATAAATGGGAGCTGTTCGTGCTGGACCTGAGCTTTATCGGCTGGAGCATCCTGTGCTCCCTGACGCTGGGCATCCTGTCCATCTGGATCATGCCCTATATGCAGCAGACCGACATCGGTTACTTTGAGGCCATCAAGCGCATGTCCGGCATCGGCTCTCATGAGCCGGAGGACGACGGCCAGTTCCATTCTGACGACCGCTTTGACGGCGGTTCCGCCCCCTACGATCCCGAGCGATAACACACCCTGTACCGGAAACCCTGCCGCCGAATGACAATTCATTCGGCGGCATTATTCTGCCAAAATATAAACAGTATTCCGGTAAAATATAAAAATTTTGTCTATTTTTCTTCCGCTTTGTTTATTTTTTGACAATTTATACAATGCATTCGTAAATTTTTTGTGACTTTGTCGGTTTGATTTTCCCCGCTTTTACGTTATAATGAGGTGTAGTTCCTGACCCGCGGCGGAGAGACATAGCACGGCTTTTCTGCCGCAGGCCTTTCTTTACGGAGCAGGCGGCCAGACCCATCCGCCTGCAAGATCATTTTGTGAGGAGAGTGAAATTTGTGTTCAAGAAATTTACCAACGGCTGCGTGCGCGTAGTCAACAGATGGCTGCCCGATCCTTTCCTGTTCGCGGTCATTCTGTCCATCATCGTTTACGTCTTCGCCATGATCGCCACCAAGATGGGACCGCTGAAGATCCTGAATGCCTGGGGTACCACCAGCGGCTTCTGGAATCTGCTGGCCTTCTCCATGCAGATGGCACTGGTGCTGGTGCTGGGCAGTGCCATGGCCTCCTCCCGTCCCTGCAAGAAGGCGCTGCGGTTTGCCGCCGGCCTGTGCCACAACAACATGCAGGCTATCGTGGTCACCACCATGGTCTCCACTGTGTGCTGCTGGCTGAACTGGGGCTTCGGCCTGATCGCCGGCGCTCTGCTGGCCCGTGAAGTGGCCAAGCGCGTTCCCACTGTGGACTATCCCCTGCTGATCGCCTCCGCCTACTCCGGCTTCGTCATCTGGCACGCCGGTCTGTCCGGCTCCATCCCCCTGCAGCTGGCCGAGGGCTATAAGATCTTCGCCGGCACCGAGCAGGAGATGGTGCTGACCGCCTCCACTACCGATACCATCTTCCACCCCATGAACCTGGTCATGTGCGGCATCGTGCTGCTGGCCATGCCCTTCGTCAACTATGCCATGCATCCTGACAAGGATCATGCCATCACCATTGACCCCACTCTGCTGGTCGATGAGGAAGAGAAGGACTACGGCAAGCCCGAGACGCCCGCCGACAAGATGGAGCACTCCAAGATCCTGTGGGCCATCCTGGTCATCGCCGGTTTTGCCTATATCATCTACTACTTCGCCACTCTGGAAGAGGGCAAGAGCGTGGCCGCTGCCCTGAACCTGAACATCGTCAACTTCATCTTCCTGTTCCTGGGCATCCTGCTGCACGGCGATCTGCGCCGCTATGTGGACGCTATCGGTGAGGCTGCCGCCGGTGCCGCCGGCATCCTGCTGCAGTTCCCCTTCTATGCCGGTATCATGGGCATGATGACCGTCCGCAACAAGGTCGGTGTCTGCCTGGCCGGCGTCATCTCCGACTTCTTCGTCAGCATCTCCAACAACGTGACCTTCCCCATGTGGACCTTCCTGTCCGCCGGTATCGTCAACTTCTTCGTTCCCTCCGGCGGCGGCCAGTGGGCCGTTCAGGGTCCCATCGTCATGCCCGCCGCTCCGCAGTTGGGCGTGGAGCCGGGCCGTGCCGCCATGGCTATCGCATGGGGCGATCAGTGGACCAACATGATCCAGCCGTTCTGGGCCCTGCCTGCTCTGGGCGTTGCCAAGCTGTCTGCCCGCGACATTATGGGCTATCTGGTGATTGTTCTGCTGTTCACCGGCCTTGTGGCCATCTTGGGTTTCCTGGCCTGGGGTCTCTTCTTCCCCGGCTGACAAGCTCCGTAATTCTTGTATACCCGGCGGTTTTATCGCCTCGTGGTTTATATGGTAAGGAAAAAGAGAGAGCGAAAGCTCTCTCTTTTTCCTT
>CAMEER010000017.1 GCA_945915065.1 uncultured Clostridia bacterium
CTCTTTGCTATACTCACTTTATCGCCTCGCCAAGCACCTGACGCAGCAGGTCTGTCACACCCTGCGCGGCCTGAATGGTGGCGATCATCAGCAGGTCGCCATCCACCTCCGACCAGTTGAGGTCATGTCCCGCGCTGCGGATAAGCTGCGTCAGGAACGCCCGCTGGGTGCGGCCGTTGCCCTCGCGGAAGGGATGCAGGTAGTTGGTGGTGCAGTAAAAATCGGTGATCTCCTCCACGAATGCGTCATGGGGCAAGCCCTTGAAGTAATTCTGCTCCTTCAGCCGGTCAAAAATCAGCTTGGCCTGCGATTCAATCATTTCGGTGGGACAGAAGTCTGTCCCTTTCTTGCTGAGGTTCACCGTGCGGATCTGCCCCGCCCAATCGTACAAGTCAGAGAAAAGAAACCGATGGATCGCCTTGTAGTGGGCAAAATCAAAAACGCCTTCCAGCGGGCATTGTTCCAGCTTGGAGGCGTTGACATAGGTGGCGAGAGCCTCCGCCTCTTGCAGCGCGGCCTCGTCATGGATATGCAGTTTGTTCACCAGCACCGTTGTGCCGGGGTAGCAGTTTTCCTGAATGGGATCGATGCTGTACGCCATATCATCGTCACCTCTCGGCTGGTTTTGCAAAATGCCGCAGCAGGTCCGCCGTGGTCACCTCGCCTCGCAGCACACGCTGGCACTGCTCCCGCATCTGGGGCGTCACCTGACAGCCCTCCATGCGGACGGAGGCCTCCGCGTTCTTCATGGGAAGTGTATATCGTTTGTCGCTGCTCTTGCACATAGAAAAACTCCTCGCGTCATCCGCGAGGAGTCTGGAGCTTGTGGCCGGATTCGAACCGGCGACCTGCTCATTACGAGTGAGCTGCTCTGCCAGCTGAGCCACACAAGCATCTCTATGAGAATCGGCTCCTCGCCGTACTCTGTTTGTTAGTTTACCACACCTGTGGGTCGGAATGCAATAGCCGCCTTATATAGCATCAGCGACCTGCTCATTACGAGTGAGCTGCTCTGCCAGCTGAGCCACACAAGCATCTTTATGAGATTGACGCTAAAAGCCAAGTGGTATCTTACCACAAATCCCCCCTCGCGTCAACTCCTATTTTTGTGTTGGGCCGCCTGCTTCGTCGGGAAATACACAGTGTAATCATTCCCCGGCGCCGTGCATTTTTTCCGGCAATTTTCACGAGTATTCTCTGTTTTTTCTGCTTGCTTCGGCAAAATGACCAAACACGCAAAATACGACTATAGCTTCTAAAATCCCTGTTTTTCCTCACTTTTTCCCCTTTTTTCGACAGGCACTTCCCTTTACATTCATTTTACATAATGACTTTAAGAATAATCTTTACAAGGAGTTATCCACATTTTCCACACCTTTTTCCACACAGGTACATTCCCCTTTTTTCCAGCTATTTTCTGTGCTTTTGTCATTTTTTAGAAACGCATCAAACGCAGTATCCATTCCTTTATTTCCCTCTTTTTTGTTTACATAACTTTTTATCCGCCCATTTTCCCCTTCATCTGGAATTTCTCTCTTCCGACGGAAGTCATTTATCCCATCAGGTACTGTGCCAGCCCCACCATTGGCGGGATCGTCAGCACAGAAATGGCGGTAAACACCGACACAACGCTGGAGGCCAGTTTCGTGTCGGCGCCGAATTTCTGGGCAAACATACTCATCAGCGCGGCCGGCGGTGTGCTGGCGGCAATGACCGTCACCATGGCGACCGCGCTGTCCACCCGCAGCAAATAGCAAAGTGCAATGGCCGCCAGCGGGATCACCACCAGACGCAGCCCCAGTGCGCCCCAGGAACGCCGGTCGCTGAAAGCCTGGCGGAAGTTGGCGTGGCTTAACTGATAGCCCACCACAATCATGGGCAGCGGCGTGTTCATATTGGCCAGATAATTCAGCGGCGTCACCACAAGCTCCGGCAGCCGCACCGACAGCAGATACAGCGCCATGGCTGCCACCACGCTGATTACGCCGGGGTTCAGCAGCACTGCTTTCAGCCGCAGCTTTCCTACGTCACGGGTGATCATATAGATGCCCACCGTCCAACTGAGCACCGTAAACACCGCCACATAAGCCGACCCATAAAAGACGCCGACACTGCCCAGTATGGCCATCATCAGCGGATAGCCCATAAAGCCGCAGTTGGAGAACACCGTGCCGAACCGCAAAAGGCCGCAGGTGCCGTCCGTCCCCCGCAGCAAAAGCCGCGAAATCAGGATGGCTATGGCATGTACGGCTACTGCCAGCAGCAGGCAGAGCAGGAAATTACGCAGATCCGCCGCGTTTCTATCCCGCTGGAAGGCTACCACCATCATAGCCGGAGAAACGGCATACATCACCAAATTGGTCATAGCCAGACTTCCCCGTTCATCCATCAGCCGGACCTTGCCCAGCACAAACCCCACCGCCATCAGCGCAAACAGGATCAACACCTGCTGGGCCACGGTCAAAAAAGAATGGATCATCTTATTGTGTCCTCCCTGTCAGAACAACTGCCGGTACGGCAGCGTGATGCAGATCTGCTGATTGGGCAAGCGTATCTACGATGCCCTGCGTTCCCTCAAAGGAAACATGCTTTTTCAGTCTATCACAAATGCAAAAACTGTCAAGTCCGGAGGTTGTGTTTTGCCGAAAAATAGACTATAATAAAGTGTTATCAAAATCTTCCCACAAGGAGACACGCCATGAAACTGATGGTCCTTGACGGCAACAGCATCATCAACCGCGCCTTTTACGGGGTAAAGCCCCTGACCACACGGGAGGGACTGCACACCAACGCCGTTTTCGGCTTTCTCAATATGCTGCAGCGGTTCGTGGACGAGGAACAGCCCGAGGCGCTGTGCGTGGCGTTCGACCGTCGGGAGCCTACCTTCCGCCATCAGGCAGACGCCAACTACAAGGCCACCCGCAAGGGGATGCCGGAGGAGCTGGCTCAGCAGCTGCCGGTGATGAAGCAGGTGCTGTCCGCCATGGCCATTCCCTGCTACGAGCTGACAGGCTACGAGGCCGACGACCTGCTGGGCACCATCTCCCGCCGCTGCCGGCAGCGGGGCTGGGAGTGCGTGGTGGTGACCGGCGACAAGGACAGCCTCCAGCTGATCACCGACCAGACCCGGGTCAAGCTGGTGACCTCCCGCATGGGCCAGACGCTCACCACCGACATGACGCCGGCGGTTTTTCGGGAGACCTACGGCTTTGATCCCATCCACATGATCGACCTGAAGGCCCTGATGGGCGACAGCAGCGACAACATCCCCGGCGTGCCGGGCATCGGGGAAAAGACCGCCATGGCGCTGATCCGGCGCTACGGCAGCATCGACGCGCTGTATGCCGCCATGCCGGACGTGGAGGCCAAGCCCGCCGCGCTGCGGAAGCTGGCGGAGGGCGAGGAATCGGCCCGCCGCAGCTACTGGCTGGCCACCATCGTCACCGACGCGCCGCTGGAATTTGACCCCGAGGACGCGATACGTCAACCCTACCGGCCGGAGCTGTACGACCTGTTTCTCCGCCTGGAATTTACCAAGCTCATCAAAAAATACGGTCTGTCCCCCACCGCTCCCGCGTCGGAACCGGCGGCCGCCGTCCATGACGAGGACTATACCGTCACGGTGGAAACGCCCCGAACGGACGATGACGCTGCCCGGCTGCTGGCGCTGTGGCGCAAAGCGCCCCATGTGGCGGTGTACGGCCTTGCCGACCTGAGCGTGCTGGCGGTGGACTGCGCGGTAGACGCCCGGCACGGTGTCACGGCGGTGCTGCGTTCCGACCGCTTCGGCGGCGACTGGGAGGGCCTGCTGGGAGGCCTGTTCTCCGGGGATATCCGCAAGGCGGCTCACAACGTAAAGGACATGACCCGCGCGCTGCTGGAGCGCGGCCTTCCCGCCGAGGGCTTTATCTTCGACACTGCGCTGGCGGGCTATCTGCTGGACGCCACGGCGGGGGGATACGACCTCCCCCGGCTGTTCGTGGCTTACTGCGGCGCGGAGCTGCCCGCCCCGGCCCATCTGGACGAGGACGCCTTTTCCCTGCTGAGCGACACGGCGGAAGCGGCCCTGTGCAGCTATACCAGCGCCGTGGCGGCGCTGTATGAGGTGCTTCCCCCCAAGCTGGAGGAACTGGGCATGACAGCGCTGCTCCACGAGATGGAGCTGCCCCTGTGCCGGGTGCTGGCCGAGATGGAGCTGGCCGGCTTCCGCATTGACAGCGCCGCGCTGGCCCGGTTCGGGCAGGATCTGCAGCAGCGGATCGCCGCGCTGGAGCAGTCCATCTATGACATGGCCGGCGAGGAATTCAACATCAACTCTCCCAAGCAGTTGGGTGCCATCCTCTTCGACAAGCTGCAGCTGCCCCACGGGAAAAAGACGAAAACCGGCTGGTCCACCAACGCCGAGGTGCTGGAAAAGCTGCGGTACGAGGCCCCCATTGTGGACAGCGTGCTGGAATACCGGCAGTACGCCAAGCTGCGCTCCACCTACGCGGAGGGGCTGCTGCGGGCGGTGTCGCCGGACGGCCGGGTGCGCACCAGCTTCCAGATGACGGTGACGGCCACAGGCCGTCTCAGCTCCACGGAGCCGAATTTGCAGAACATTCCCACCCGCACCGAGCTGGGCAGTGAGATCCGCCGCCTGTTCATCGCCGAGGACGGCAATGTGCTGGTGGACGCCGACTACTCCCAGATCGAGCTGCGGCTGCTGGCCCACATGGCCGGGGACGAGGCCATGCAGCAGGCGTTCCGCTCCGGTGAGGACTTCCACACCGTTACCGCCGCCAAGGTGTTCCACGTGCCGGAGGCGGAGGTGACCCACCAGATGCGCTCCCGGGCCAAGGCGGTGAATTTCGGCATCGTCTACGGCATGTCCGCTTTCTCCCTCAGTCAGGACATCCATGTGACGGTGGCGGAGGCCAAGGACTATATGGAGCGGTATTTCGCCACCTACCCCGGTGTGCGGCAATACATGACCGACGTGGTGGAGCGGGCCAGGGAGCAGGGCTTCGTGGAGACGCTGTACCATCGCCGCCGCACGCTGCCGGAGCTGAAATCCGCCAATTTCGTCCAGCGCTCCTTCGGCGAGCGGGTGGCGCTGAACATGCCCATTCAGGGCACGGCGGCGGACGTGATGAAGCTGGCCATGCTGCGGGTGCACGACCGCATCCGCCGTGAGGGACTGCAGGCCCGTCTCATCATGCAGGTCCACGATGAGCTGATCGTGGAATGTCCGGAGCGCGAACAGCAGGCGGTGGAAACGCTGCTGCGGCAGGAGATGGAGCAGGTGGCGGCGCTGGCCGTCCCCCTGACCGCCGAGGCTCACAGCGGCAAAAACTGGCGGGAAGCCAAGGGATAAGGAGCGAACAATGGAGCAAATGCATGTACGGATCGTGCCCATGAGCGCCGATCATCTGGAGGAGATCGCGGCGCTGGAAAGGGTATGCTTTTCCCGCCCGTGGTCCCGGAATATGCTGGCCGAGGAGCTGGAAAATCAATGCGCCGCCTTCCTGACGGCGCTGGACCCCCAAACCGGCAAGGTGGTGGGGTACGCAGGGCTGCTGGTGGCGGCGGACGAGGGCTATATCACCAACGTGGCGGTGTTTCCGGCGTATCGCCGCCGGGGTGTGGCCGGGCAGCTTTTGAAGGTGTTCTGCGACTTTGCGGCGGGGCAGCATCTGGCGTTCCTGACGCTGGAGGTGCGGCCCAGCAACGAGGCCGCCATCGCCCTGTACCAATCCTTCGGCTTCACGGAGCGGGGCCGGCGGCGCAACTACTACGACCTGCCCCGGGAGGACGCGCTGATCCTGACCCGGGACTTCGGTGAGGAGGCGAAAGCATGAACATACTGGCCTTTGAATCCTCCTGCGACGAGACCGCCGTGGCGGTGGTGCGGGACGGACGGCAGGTGCTGTCCGACGCCATTCTCTCTCAGGCGGACATGCACGCCCTGTACGGCGGCGTGGTGCCGGAGATCGCCTCCCGCAAGCATGTGGAGGCCATCGCCGGACTGACGGATCAGGCCCTGCGGGACGCGGGACTGACGAAGCGGGACATCGACGCGGTGGCCGTCACCTGCGCGCCGGGTCTGATCGGCGCGGTGCTGGTGGGCGTCAGCTTTGCCAAATCCGCCGCGTGGGCGCTGAACGTGCCGCTGGTGCCGGTGCACCATGTGCGGGGCCACATTGCCGCCAACTATCTGGCCTTTCCGGAGCTGGAGCCGCCCTTTCTGGCGCTGGCCATCTCCGGCGGCAACACGCTGATCGTGGACGTGGCGGACTACACCCACATGCGGGTGCTGGGGTCCACCCGTGACGACGCGGCGGGCGAGTGCTTCGACAAGGCGGCCCGGGTGCTGGGCCTGCCCTACCCCGGCGGCAAGCCCATGGACCTGCTGGCCCAGCAGTCATCAGGCGGCGTGTACCCCCTGCCCCGGGCGCACGTGGAGGGCGCGGCGCTGGACATGAGCTTTTCCGGGTTGAAAACCGCGGTGGTGAATCTGGTGCACAACGCACAGCAGAAAAACGAGCCGCTGGACGCGGCGGCGCTGGCTCGGGACTTTACCCAAGCCGTCAGCGACGAGCTGACGGAGCGGGCGGCGCTGGCGCTGGCGCAGACCGGACGCAGGGTACTGGTGGCGGCCGGCGGCGTGGCCGCCAACTCCTTTATCCGCGCCGACCTGCAAACGCTGTGCCGGCGGCAGGGCGTGACGCTGTATCTCCCGCCGCTGAAATGGTGCGGCGACAACGGGGCCATGATCGGCGCCCAGGGGTATTACGAGTATCTTGCCGGCGTCCGGGGCGACATGACCCTCAACGGCTACGCCACCATGGAGCTGGACGGCGTGACATTCTGACGGGCACATGACCCGCCTGAGCGCCGCGACCGCCCATATGGACACATACTAAACAGGGAAAGCCACCGGCCCAGCCGGTGGCTTTCCCTATACACAAGAAAAGAGACGCTCTTGCGAGCGTCTCTTTTTTTCAGTTAGAACGAGGTTCTAAATTAGAACTCCTTCTTCTTGCCGATGACGACAGCGCCGCCGGCGACGGACAGCAGGCTCATGCCAACATACATGGCGATACCAGCGTCGAAGGTCTTAGCGGAGGTCACGCCGTCCTTGTTGGTGTCGGCCTTGGCCTCGCCAACCAGATACAGGGTGCCCAGATCAACATCATCTACGTCCAGACCCAGATCATCCCACACCTTGGCATAGTAAGCGCCCAGCTGCTCATAGCCGATCCACTGCTCGCCGCCGACTCTGTCAGTATCCAGCAGATTCAGCATGGTCTCATCAGCCTTATACTCAACATAGTTGGTGCCGGCATAGGCCAGGGTCATAGCAGCATTGAACTCCTTGCCGCAGAAAGCGCACTTGTAGACATACACGCCGGTGGAAACGGGCTTGGACTTATACTGATACAGCAGGTGGCTGCCCTTGATGAAGCTTTCATCAACATCAACCTTGACCAGCTTGCCATCAACGTTCATAACAGCATAAAAGCTCTCGTCGTTCTCAGCATCAACATAGTACTCACCGTCAGCCTCATAGCCCTTAGCGTGCTTATCGCTGGTGCAGGACCACTTGGTTTCCTTGACGGCTTTGCCAGTCAGGTCATACTCCACATCGTATACGCTCGCGTCCTTGATATAAGCAACGGGAGTATCACCGGGCCGCTGCTCGCTCTTCTTGTCATACAGAGCGATAGCGCCCTCTTCATCCTTATCGCAAGCGACATAATAATGATCGCCAGCCACAAAATGAGCCAGATAGCCGGAGCCGTCCTTATTGGCCTTGGCAGCCTTGTAGGTAACCTCGACACCACCCTCGCTGACCAGGACTTCGTTGTTCTTCAGTTCAGCGAAAGCCACGGTGCACAGGCTCAGAGCCATAACCAGGCTCAGAACCAGAGCAACAATTTTCTTCATGTTCTTTTTCCTCCAATTAGTATTTTTGTAAAACGATGTATTTCGTTTTTACGGTTGCCAGTATACCACAATTTCTGCCGGCGTCAAGGCTTTTGCCGGTTTTGTTTCCAAAGTGTAACTTTTTCCCGATTCCTGTTACCGTCCTGTCACCGCCGCCGTTCCGCAGGGGGGCAGGACGTCCCGCGGCTCCTCCCCTTGCCGGAACAGATCCCACGGGTACGCCGCGGGCGGGGGGCATGTCACGTCCACGGTCTGTCCGGTCACGGGGTGGGCAAAGGCCAGATGATACGACCACAGCGCGGCGGAGCAGT
Source organism: uncultured Clostridia bacterium (assembly GCA_945915065.1). GTDB lineage: Bacteria > Bacillota > Clostridia > Oscillospirales > Oscillospiraceae > Vescimonas. The sequence continues at coordinate 8,241 of CAMEER010000017.1, forward strand.
CCGCCTTGCTGCCGTAGCGGATATCCCCCAGCAGGGGCAGCCCCCGGTGGGAGAACTGCACCCGGATCTGGTGGGTGCGGCCGGTGTGGAGACGCACCTTCACCAGCGTCAGGGCGTCGGCTTTGGCCAGCACCGTATAGTCCAGCGTGGCCTCCCGCACGCCCTTGCGCATCCGCCGCACCACATAGCTCTTGTTGTGCTGCGCGTCCCGGAACAGCAGGTCCGTCAGGGTGCCGGCGTCCTGCTCCGGGTGGCCCCGCAGCACCGCCAGATACTCCTTGGTGATCGCATGGGCGGCCATGGCGGCGGTCAGCTTTCCGGTCACGTCCCGGCGGCGGGAGAACACCATCACGCCGCCCACGATCCGGTCCAGCCGGTGGACGGTGGCGATGTAGTCCTTTTCCCCGCGGCTTTGATAGTACGCCCGCAGCAGCGCCGGCATACAGGCGCCGTGGGGGCTGTCCTCCGACAGCACGCCCACCGGCTTCACCGCCACCACGAGATACTCGTCCTGATAGAGAATGGTCATGGGCGTCACCGGAAGCGGCGGCCGCGGTAGGTGCGAATGCGCCGGCGCTTGCCGCGGGCGCTGCCGTACCGCCGGCGGCGCAGCAGGGGCTTGCCGAACATGAACACCAGCACCACCAGCACCACCAGCACCACCAGCAGGATCTTGACGATGGTGCGGGAGAAGAATTCCTTCAATGCGTGCCTCATCACCAGATAACGGCTGGCGCTGACGTCGGTGACGGCCAGCAGCGGCACGGTGACATAGTCCACGCCGTCATAGCTGAGGGTGATGGTACCCAGCTCCTGCCCGGCCGCCACCGGCGCGTCCACCACCTCGCTGGTGAGGGTGACGGTGCGCTGGAGGGCCTCCGGCTCCAGATCGCTGGGCAGCACCGCCTCGGCGGTGTAGGCCGGGTGCACCACCACATAGCTGGCCTCCTTGCTGAGGGCCACCGGCACCTCCTGAATCATCTCGTCCTCCGTCAGCACCGTTTTGGTGGTGAAGTTGTCAAAGCCCCAGTCAAACAGGCGGCTGGTCTCGGTAAAGCTGCCCACCCGGGTGTCGCCGTCCTCGGTTTCCATCAGCTTCGCCCCCAGTACCACGGAGATGAGCTGCCGGTCGGCCCGCGCCGCGGAGGACACCAGACAGTAGCCCGCCGCGTCGGTGGAGCCGGTCTTGATGCCCTGAGCGCCGCTGTACAGGTACCCGGTGGCCCGCCAGTTGGAGATCAGGTAGTTGGTGCTGTGCAGCTCCCGGGCCTCGCTCATGTTGGTGGCAGGCACGGTGTAGGCCTTGGTATTGCAGATGGTCATGAACGCGTCGTACTTCATGGCCTCCTTCGTGAACAGGTAGATATCCCACGCGGTGGTGTAGTGGTCGTTGTCCGGAAGGCCGGAGGTATTGGCAAAATGGGTATTCTCGCAGCCCAGCTCCTGCGCCCGCCGGTTCATCTCCGCCACAAAGGCGGTAACGCTGCCGCTGACAGCCTCGCCCAGAATGTTGCCCACCTCGTTGGCGGACACCACCAGCAGGCAGTACAGCAGCTGCTCCACCGTCAGCTTCTCGCCGGGCAGAATGTCGGCGGTGCTGGCGTCCTCCGGAAGACCCGCCACGCTGTTGGCGCTGGCGGTGAGGGTCTGATCCAGCCGCAGCTCGCCCCGGTCGATGGCCTCGAATACCAGCAGCGCCGTCATCACCTTGGTGATGCTGGCGGGGTACTGCTTGGTGTGGGCGTTCTGGTCCAGCAGCACGGTGCCGGTGGCGCCGTCCACCAGCAGCGCGGAGCGGGCCTGGATCTCGATATCCTCCACGGCATAGGCGGTCACAGGCCAAAGCTGGGTCAGCAGCAGGGCCAGCAGCAGAAAAACGGTGCAAAAACGGCGGAATTTCATAATGACTTTTTCTCCATATGTGCTATAATAAGTCTGTAACGTATGTATGGGACGTGGGACGGGGTACGCCCCGCGATCTGTTTCCAACACATTATTATAAGCGAAATCCCTCTGCCCGTCAACGGGGAGGGTACTGCCAATTGTAAACATTTTTCAGGAGGTGACGCCATGAAGATATTAGTGGTGGATGACGAGAAGCTGCTGGTGAAGGGGATCACGTTCAATCTGGAGAACGAGGGATATGAAGTCACCGCCGCCTATGATGGGGACGCCGCCGTGGAACTGGCGAAGAAGAACAACTTCGACCTGATCATTCTCGATCTGATGATGCCGGTGCTGTCCGGCACGGAGGCGTGCATGAAGATCCGGGAGTTTTCCGATGTGCCCATCATCATGCTGACGGCCCGCAGCGAGGATGCCGACAAGCTGATGGGCTTCGCCTGCGGGGCAGACGACTATGTGACCAAGCCCTTCAACATTCTTGAGCTGAAGGCCCGCATCCGGGCGCTGCTCAAGCGCAGCGCGGGCCGGGCCGACACGTCCCGGACGCTGCTGACGGTGGGGGATCTGAGTCTGGACACCCAGCAGCGGGTGGCCATCCGGGACGGCAGGACCATCGACCTGACCGCCAAGGAATACGACCTGCTGGAGCTGTTGATGAAAAACCCCCGGCGGGTCTACAGCCGGGAGTCGCTGATGGATCTTGTGTGGGGCTATTCCTACGCCGGCGACTACCGCACGGTGGACGTGCATGTGCGGCGGCTGCGGGAAAAGCTGGAGCGTGTGCCGGCGGAACCGGTCTATATCATGACCAAGTGGGGAGTGGGTTACTATTTTCAAGGGGAAAATCAGCCTACAGCTTAAATTCGGCGTCAGCTACATTCTGGTGATCGCCGCGGTGCTGGTGTTGCTGAACACCTATCCGCTGCTGCAGTCCCAGACCATGGTGTTCCAGTCCAAGGAGACCTCCATGAAAAGCACCGTGAAGCTGATCGAGGCGTCGCTGAGCGGTTTGAAGCAGCTGGACGAGGAGAACGTCTCCCGGGCCCTCAGCTCCATGCAGGAGACCGGCGTGTCCCGTGTGCTGGTGACGGACACCGCCGGGCGCATTCTCTATGACACCCGCGAGGAGAACGGCGCGGTGGGTCTGTACGCCCTGTACACCGAGATCGTCCAGGCGCTGGAGGGCAACGACGCCTTTTACTGCTACTACGATTCCACCGCCTTTCTCAGCCGTATGGCCTCGCCGGTGGTGTATCATAACCAGATCGTGGGAGCGGTGTATACTTATGAATATGACACCAAGCAGGCGGACATTCTCAAAAGCTTTCAGTCCAACCTGATGCGGATCTCCTTCCTGGTGGCACTGGCGGTCATCGGCCTGTCGGTGCTGCTGAGCCGGATGCTGACCGCTCAGATCACCGACCTGCTGTCCGCCATCCGCAAGGTGCGGGAGGGCGCCTACAGCCACCGCGCCGCCGTGAAGGGCAACGACGAGATCGGGCAGATCGCCGCGGAGTTCAACAGTCTCACCGACCGTCTGCAAACCACCGAGGACGCCCGGCGTCGGTTCGTGTCCGACGCCAGCCATGAGCTGAAAACGCCGCTGGCCGGTATCCGCCTGCTGACGGACTCCATTTTGCAGACCGGCGATATGGACGCGGACACTACACGGGAATTTGTGGGCGATATCGGCCGGGAGGCGGAGCGGCTGACCCGTATCACGGAAAATCTGCTGCGGCTGACGCGGCTGGACAGCGGCGCGGTACAGCCGGTGCAGCCGGTGGCGGTACAGCCGGTGCTGGAGCGGGTGGCCCGTATGCTGACGATCCTCGCCCGGGAAAAGGGCGTAACGCTGACCTGGGAGGCCGATCCGGCTGCCGTGGCGCTGGCCACGGAGGACGATGTGCACCAGATCCTCTATAATCTGATGGACAACGGTATCAAGTACTCCGGAGCCGTCGGCTTCGTCCATACCGCCGCCTCTGTGGACGGCGACTGGGTGGTTCTGACGGTGGAGGACAACGGCATCGGCATCCCGGCGGACGATCTGCCTCATATTTTTGAACGGTTCTATCGGGTGGACAAGATGCGCTCCCGGGCCATCGGCGGAACGGGACTGGGCCTGTCCATCGTCAAGGATACCGTGGAGAGCCGGGGCGGACAGATCACTGCCGCGGCGCGGCAGGGCGCCTCCGGCACGATGTTTACCGTCCGTCTGCCCCGGGCAAAAGAAAGCCCGGAGGAAGGTGGTGAGCCGACATGAAGCGAAAACTCATCGTGCTGACGGCGCTGGCGCTGGTACTGCTGGCACTGGCCGGCTGCGGTGTGGTTCAAAAGGAGCAGGAGGGCCTGCGTTTGTACTATGCCGCGTCTCTGGATACCCACCGGGGCGGCGACGCCATCGACAGCGTGACGATAGACTGGGATGAGCTGCCCCAGGGGGATCAGGTCGCCCGGGCGGAGTCCGTGTTGGCGCTGCTGATGGGTATGTGCCAGGAGAAGGGCTTTCAAAGCCCCATTCCCGCCGGGACCACACTGCGCTCCGTGACCATCATAGGCGGCACCGCGTGTGTGGACTTTTCCGGCAGCTATGGTCAGCTCAGCGGCATGGCGCTGACGATAGCGGACTACTGCGTGGCCCTGTCGCTGACACAGCTGGAGGGTATTTACGCCGTGCGCATCACCGTGAATGAACAGGATCTGGCCTATCGGGATAATGACCTCTTTCTGGCCGGCGACGTGCTGCTGACCTCTATGGACGACGTGGTCCGGACGTTGACGGCGCGGCTGTATTTCCCCAACAGCGACGGTGACCTGGAGGCGGAGGAGCGGCTGCTGACCCAGTACGAGGGGCAGTCGGCGGCGGACGTGGTGCTGTCGGCGCTGGGGGACGGCCCCTCAGACGACGATCTGCAGCCGCTGGCAGAAAAGGGTCTTTCCGGAATGACCGTCCGGATGGACAACGGTGTGTGTCAGCTGAACGTGGCATCCGCCAGCATGGAAGAGCTGGAGGACGATACGGCCCGGCAGCTGCTGCTGTGCGTGACGCAGTCCCTGCAATCCCTGGAGGGGATCTCCTCCGTGCAGCTCTATATTGACGGCACCTATGCGGAAACCTACGAATGATACAAAAAGAACGCCGCGGATCATACCGCAGCGTTCTTTTTATGACTGTCAAAAAACTTTGCGGTTCCCTCAGGAAAACCGCCGTTGATCCGCCGGTTTCTCACTCCGCCTTTTCCAGCGCTTCCTCCAGCGCTTTGGACAGCTGATCGGGACAGGAGGTAGGCTTGCCGCCGCAGGAAATCCCCTTCATCCGCTCAATGGCGTCGGTGGCTTTCATGCCTACCACCAGTCGGGAAATGCCCTGCAGATTGCCGCTGCATCCGCCCTCGATCCGCACATCTTTGATAATGCCGTCCTCCAGCTCCACCGTCATGCGGCGGGAGCAAACGCCTCTCGGTGTAAACGTATGGGTCATGTCTGTATCTCCTTTTGCGTGTTTCATCTTTCCGGCACCGGCAGCACCAGCACGTTTCGGCGGTGCCGCAGCGCGTATTCAATGGTATAGCGGGTACCGCCGCCGCTTCCGTCGTGGACGGCGATCAGCAGCATACTGTGATCCACCATATAGCGGTTGCGCCGGTGCATACAGCCGGCGTCATATTTTTCCTGCACCACCGTGCGGTAGTTGCAGCGTTCCAGCAGGTCGTGATACCGCTGCTGCTGCTCCGCCGTCCAGCGGCTGCACTGGCCCGGACAGGGGATGGCCGCCTCCAGCGTAATGTCCTGCACCCGGTCCCGCAGCCGCAGCACCGCCTCACAGAAATACGTGTCGCAGCCGCGGGCCATGCCGCAGATGAAATGGCGGTAGCCGTCGTCATAGGCTTTACGCACCATCTCATCCATGGCCGCCTTCAGCGCCAGGCACCGTTCGTCCCGTTCATTGTCGCCCCACGGCAGCTTTTCCGGACGGTGCCCCGAAAAGCTGCAGCTGATCTGCGGCGCGCGCATACGACACCCTCCTTTTTCTGTAATTGATCCGCCGTTCGCTTATTCCCACGGTGAGGCGTCGTTCGTATCCTCATCAGGCTCCGGCAGGTCGCCGGTATCGTCACCGGGCGAGTCACCGGTATCGTCGCCGGGCAGGTCGCCGGTATCGTCATCATTCCAGCCGAATCCCCAGCCCGGAGGTGTGGCGGTATCATCTCCGCCGATATCGACGCCCCAATGGACATAATCGCTGTCCTCCGCCACGACATCGGGGAATTTGGCAAAGTAATCACGGGTATAGTCCAGCATCATGCCGCCGGTGTGCATAGTACAAAGCTGTGTCGGCTGGTTGTCCACCGCCACCCATTCCGTGCGGACACGGCTGCCGCGGGGATCTCTCTCGCACAGGTTGGTGGCCAGCATGCCGCTGTCGGCGCAGACCGACACCTGCACCAGATCACTGCAGGAGAAGAAGCTCTTGTTCTCCAGCCCCTCATGGATCCGGGACATGACCTTGTTCCACAGGATCGCCGCCGGATTGACGCCGCCGGAGGATACACGGCTGTTGCTCTCATAGCCCACCCAGCAGGCACCCACATAGTAGGGGCTGTAGCCCACGAAGTAGCGGTCACGCTGGTCGTTGGTGGTACCGGTCTTGCCGGCCAGCGTCATGCCGCTGAAAGACGCGGAAGAACCGGTACCGCCGGCAACCACATCGTGCAGGATGCTGTTCATCAGCGCGGCAGTGCTGGCTTTCATGGCCACGTTGGACTGGATCTCATTCTCCAGAATCACATTGCCGTTGCTGTCCTCCACCCGGGTGAAGGTGCGGGGCTTGGTATAGATGCCCTCGTTGACGAAAGCGCCGTAAGCCGCCGCCATCTCCTCGGTGGTGACGCCCTTGGCATAGCCGCCCAGCGCCATGGCGCCCACCTGCTCACTGTCGGACTGGGTCAGCGTGGTGAAGCCCAAGCGGCTGGTCATAAAATCATAGGAGTTCCACGTACCCAGTTCCATGCACACCCGCACGGCGCAGGTGTTCAGTGACGACACCAGCGCGCGGCGCAACGTCACCAAGCCCTGGAACCGGCCGTTGTCGTTCTTGGGATAGGGGCTGTCGTTCAGCTCCAGCACCGGGTAATCGTCGATGGTGGACGCACCGGTGATGATGCCCTGGTCCAGCGCCGGAGCGTAGGTGCTGATGGGCTTGGCGGCAGAGCCGCAGGGCCGCACGGTGGTGGCCCAGTTGAGGCTGCGGTCATAGACCTTGCTGCCGGTGCCGCCTACCATGGCCACCACATAACCGGTATAGGGATCAATGATGGTAATGGCGCCCTGCAGCTGCTCCGTTTCGCCCTTGCTGTTGGTACGGGTGTAGGGCGTATTGCTGAGATCCTCAAACACGCTCTCGGCGATCTTCTGGTATTCGTAGTTCTGGGTGGTATAGACCTTATAGCCCTTATTGAACAGTGCGCTTTCCGCCGTATCGTAGTCATAGCCGTACTCGTCCATCAGCGCCTCGATCACATCGTCGATCAGGGCATCGGTGAAGTAGGAGTTGCGGGACTTGTACTGCGCCACGGCAGGGGTGGCCTCCTCCTGCTGCTGATCCTCGCTGGTATCCACCACAGCCTCGCCGTAGTAGTTGCCGGTATTGCTGTAGCCGTTGGTGAAGATGACCTCCTCCGCCTTGGCGGCGTCATACTCCGCCTGGGTGATCTTCCCCTGCTCCAGCATGGCGTCCAGGATCAGGATCTCGCGCTTGCGGTTCTGTTCCCGACTCCACTCCCCTTCAAAGGGGCCGTACTGGCTGGGGTTGTTGGTAATGCCGATCAGGCTGGCGCACTGGGCCAGAGACAGCTCGCTGACGCTCTTGCCGAAATAGGTGCGGGCCGCCGCCTCCACGCCGTAGCAGGACTGGCCCAGACAGATGCGGTTCAGATACGCCTCCAGGATCTGATCCTTGTCATAGCGCTTCTCCAGCTCCAGCGCCCGGTAGATCTCCGTCACCTTACGCTTGACGGTGACCTGATCATCGCCGGTGACGTTTTTGATCAGCTGCTGGGTGATGGTGGAACCGCCCTGTACGCCCCGTCCCGTCAGGGTACTGAGGATGGCGCGCACCGTACCGATGAGGTCCACGCCCTTGTGCTTTTCAAAGCGCTTGTCCTCAATGGCGACGGCGGCATCCTGCATGTACTGGGGAATGTTCTCCAGATCGATCCAGATGCGGTTCTCGCCATCGCTGTACAGGGTCTGATACATGACCCATTCCTCAGTCTTGGCGTCCAGATAGTACAGCTCCGTGGAAACCTTAGTCTCCAGCTCGTCGATGTAGACCTCCACATGGCCCTTCAGGGATGTATTGATCCATGTCATGAAGATCCCGGTGAAGATCACCATGGTCAGCACCATTACCAGCACGATGGTGCCGATGATGCGGCCCACCTTTTCCTTCTTTTGGGAACGGGACTGCGCCTCCTGATGTCCTTCATTGTTTCTTTGACCGGCGCTCTGCTGTGGCCGGCCAAACAGGCCGCGGCGCTTCTTGTTCTCACTCATAACAGGGCACCTCCTTTTCTTTTTTGTATTCTGGGATGCTCGTCCGGCTCACGCAGCCCGGCGCGGCGGACGGTTCACATACTTACCCATTTTCATGCTATTTCAGTATTATACCACATCTGTCAAATGTTAAAAAAACCTTCTTTTGACAAATATCTGCCAATAATCATAGATTAAGTGGTCATATCCGCATCTTTCGCCAACTTTTCTGCCACTTCCTCTCAAAAAGTCATGCCGCGTCGGCTTGCATTTGAGCAAAAGATAGGGTACAATACCACATATGCTCAGGAAAACAGCAAAAGGAGGCAATACCGATGAGCGAAGATTTCGGCCCGAATTTCATCACCCTGACCGATGAGGACGGCAACGAGTTTGAATTGGAGTATATCGACGCGCTGGAGCTGGACGGCCAACCCTACATGGCGTTCTTCCCTGCCGTGGAGGAAGATGCGGCCGAGGAGGATCTGGGACTGGTGATCCTGAAATCCATTATGGTGGATGGCGAGGAGCAGCTCTCCACACTGGACAGCGACGAGGAGCTGAACCGGGTCTATGATCTGTTTATGGAACAGCTGCTGGCAGATGAGGAAGAAAATTCCTGAAAGAAGCCCCAAATTTCTCTTTTCTTTTTCCGCACCGCGTGATATACTATGCACAAGGTGAGGGCGTTGTATGGCGTTTTTCACCCCACACATGATGTATGCGGGTCTTTTTTATCCTCACATCTTGTTATAGGGGATGTCGGATCAGCGTGTGGTTTGCAGGCCTCCCGGCTGCCGTTTGCGGCTGGAAGATGGAAGCAGTAAAACAAGCTGGAGACAACCCACCTGCTTGGAAACGGTGCAGGTTATAACTTGACCCGATGCAACTGAGGAGCAGCCGCAAGGCTGCTTCTCTCTTTTTTGCGCTGCCGTCCCGTCACTTTCGTGCCGGTCAGCGCACACAAAGAGCCGGAAAAGATAATGCTTGCACATTCGGCAAATCTACTGTATAATAATCAGGTATTTTACGACCAAGGGCGTATTGCGCCTATCACTTGAGAGGACTGAAAACAAATGAGTGCATCCAGAGAAAAGAAGAACCGTCAGGAGCTGGCCGCTCAGGGCTATGTGGATCCCAAGACGGAGCGCTTGGCCAAGGAAGCGGCCGAGCAGAAAAAGAACAAGCTTCTCTATGGCGGCATCGCCATCGTGTTTGTCATTGTCGCCGCCGTTGTGCTGCTGTATAACTCCGGCGTGTTCCAGCGCAGCGCCACCGCTTTGACCGTGGACGGCAAGGATTTCACCGCTGCGGAAGTGGATTATTACTACTACGGCGCTCTCAACAGCGTCAGCTCTTCCCAGTATGCCAGCTATATGGGGCTGAACACCAGCACCTCCATGAAGGACCAGACCCTCAATTCCATGGCCAAAATGCTTCTGGGCGTGACGGACGAGGGCGATGTTACCTGGGACCAGTTCCTGAAGGACACCGCCAAGAACAATCTGACCCAGACCTATCTGCTCAGTGAAAAGGCCAAGGCAGACGGTCTGGACGAGGATGAGCATATCGCGGAAGAGCTCAGCAGCACCATCGAAACGGTGAAGAGTTATGCCAAGCAGAGCGGGCTTTCCTATTCCGCCTATCTGAAGCGTGCCTTTGGTTCCAACATGACCGCCGGTACTTTTGAAAAGCTTTGCAAAATGGACGCGCTGGCCTCCCACTATCAGAGTGAGTATATCAGCGGCCTGTCCTATACCGACGAAGAGCTGCAGGCCTGCTATGACGCCGATAAGAACGCCTTTGACGTAGCCGATTACGAGTATGTCTCCTTTAAGGCCACCGCCGCCAGCACCACCGATGCCGACGGCAACACCGTGGATCCTACTGACGAGGAGAAGGACGCCGCCAAGCAGGCCGCCGAGGATGCCGCTGCCGACGCGGCTGCCCGCTATGCTGCCGGTGAGTCTCTGGAGGATATTGCCGCCGCTTACGAGGACATTGCCACCTATGCCCATTCGAAGGAAGCCACCTATTCCGACATCGACCTGATGAACTGGGTGTTCGACGCTGCCCGCGTTGCCGGCGACACTGACACTGTCGTTACCGATTCCAGCATCTACTTTGTGCTGTTCCACAGCCGCAGCCGCCAGGACTACAATGTGGTCAATGTGCGCCACATTCTCTTTGAGGCGGATGACTCCGATCTGGATCAGGAATCCGAGACCTACGAGGCCGATCTGGCCAAGCTGAAGGAGGATGCCCGCACCGATGCCGAAAACGCCCTGAAGGAATGGCAGGACGGCGGCGCTACCGCCGAGCTGTTTGGCGAACTGGCCGCGGAGCTGTCCGCGGACACCGGCAGCGCGGCCAACGGCGGCCTGTACGAGGGCATCTCCAAGAATACCAGCTTCGTGCAGGAATTCCTGGACTGGTGCTTTGCTGACGGCCGTCAGGTGGGCGACGCCGGTGTGATCGACAGCACCTACGGCAGTCATGTCATGTATCTGGACAGCTTCGGCGCTCCCTACTGGCAGGTTCTGGCGGAGAATCAGCTGAAGAATGAGGACTATGCCGCATGGCTGAGCGAGCAGACCGCCGTGGAGACCGTTACCGAAGGCTCCGGCATGAAGTACGTCGGCTTCTGAGAAGAGGACTGAAACCAAAGAAAGGACCGGCGCTGTGCCGGTCCTTTCCTGTATACGAAGCGAAACAATGATGCAGGAAGAATTTTTACGAACGGAAATGATTCTGGGAGATGCGGCCATGGACAAGCTGCGCCGCAGCCATGTGGCGGTGTTCGGCCTGGGCGGCGTGGGCAGCTATGCTGCCGAGGCGCTGTGCCGCGCCGGTGTCGGTCAGTTGACGCTGATCGACGGCGATACCGTCTCCCTCAGCAATATCAACCGCCAGCTGTACGCCCTCCACTCCACTGTGGGGCAGCCGAAAGCAGAGGCCGCCGCCGCCCGCTGCCGGGACATTTGTCCGGAGACGGCAGTGCATCCCATCGTCGGCATCTACGACGCCGCCCACAGGGAGGACTTTTTTGTCGCCCGGTACGATTACATCGTGGACGCCATCGATCTGGTCAGCTGTAAGCTGGATCTGATCCAGCAGGCCCGTCAGCGCCGCATCCCCATCCTTACGGCGCTGGGCACCGGCAACAAATTGCAGCCGGAGCTGCTGACCATTACGGATATCGCCAAGACCTCCGGCTGTCCGCTGGCCCGGGTCATGCGCAAGGAGCTGCGCGCCCGGGACATCCACCACCTGAAGGTGGTATTCAGTCCCGAGCAGCCCGGTGAAACACAACAGCTGGAAACACCGCCTCCCGGACGGCGCAGCGTTCCCGCCAGTGTGTCGTGGGTCCCCTCTGTGGCGGGGCTGCTGATGGCGGGTACGGTAGTACAGGACTTATTGAACGGAGGAGGGCTGATCCCATGATCCTGCTGGGTTCTCTGATAAACGGCGGCGCTATCGTGGCAGGAGGTCTGATTGGTATGCTTATCGGTAAGCTGCTGCCGGAACGTCTGCGCAATTCCCTGATCGCGGTGCTTGCTCTGATCACCATCGGTATTGCCGTACCGGGTCTGCTGAAAAGCAGCAACGCCCTGATTCCCATTGTATCCATGGTGGTGGGCACCCTGATCGGCGAACTGCTGGACATTGATGCCGCCGTCAATAAGCTGGGAGACGCGCTGCAAAGGCGTTTTTCCGGCAGCAGCGTCACCGAAGGCTTTGTCACCGGCTCATTGGTATTCGCCGTGGGCGCTTTGGCGGTGATGGGCCCGCTGGAGAGCGGCTTGCAGCACCAGCACAGCCTGCTGATCTCCAAAGCGGCCATCGACGGCGTGGCGGCGATAGTGTTCGCCTCCACGCTGGGGCTGGGCGTCGCCCTGTCCGGGGTAACCGTCTTTGCGGTAGAAGGTGCCATCGCACTGCTGGCCTCACTGGTAGCCCCCTATCTGGGCGAAATGGTCATCAATGAGATCACCTTTGTGGGCTCGCTGCTGATCGTGGGCATCAGTCTGAACCTGCTGGGGGCGACCAAGCTGCGCATTCTGAACATGGTTCCGGCGATTCTGTTGCCCATTATTCTCTGCCAGTTAATATAAAATGATCGTTTCATAATAATAAGGAGGCGCTTTTATGACCTACGGATTCATCGGTACCGGCAACATGGGCGGTGCATTGGCCCGGGCTGCCGCCAAAACGGTGGAGGTGCGCAGCTGCATTTATCTTGCCAACCGGACGCCGGAAAAGGCCGACAGGCTGGCGGACGAGATCGGTGCGTCTGTGACCGATAATCAGACGATCGCCCGGGAATGTGACTATATCCTGCTGGGCGTCAAGCCCCAGATGATGGCCGAAATGCTGTCGGAAATCGCGCCGGTTCTGCGGCGGCGCACCACCCCCTTTGTGCTGCTGAGCATGGCGGCGGGCCTGACCATCGCGCGCATTCGGGAAATGGCCGGCGGCGACTATCCGGTGATCCGCATCATGCCCAATACCGCTGTGGAGGTGGGTGAGGGCGTCACCATGTATTGCTGCTCCGACAATGTAACGGAGGTCCAGCGGGAGGGCTTTGTCTCCCTGCTGCGCTGCTCCGGGATGCTGGAGGAGTTGGACGAAAGCCTGATCGATGCCGGCAGTGCCGTGGCCGGCTGCGGCGGCGCCTTTGCCTGCCTGTTTATGGAAGCGCTGGCCGACGGCGCGGTCTATGCCGGCCTTCCCCGCCAGAAGGCACAGCGCTACGCCGCCCAGATGCTGCTTGGTACGGCGAAGCTGGCGCTGGAGGGCGGCGGCCATACCGCCGCCATGAAGGACGCCATCTGCTCCCCCGGCGGCACCACCATTGCCGGTGTCCGTACCCTGGAGCAGCGCGGCTTCCGTGCTGCCGCCATAGATGCCGTGATCGCCGCCTATGAGCGGACAAAAACGTTGCAATCATAAGCTTTTTTATTAGTAAATAATCATTTCATAAAAATATCCACCCTTACGGGTGGATATTTTTATTTGGCATACAGCAGCCCGATCATCCAGTTCAGCAGGCGATAGGGCAAAATACGCACCAGAAACACAAAGAACTTGTAGCTGGCGCCGATGGTATAAATCGGCTTGACACTGCCCCTGGCGGCCACGTTGGCGATGAAGCGTCCCGCTCTGGCGGGATCCATGCCGGTCTGCTCGTCGTGCTCCATGCGTTGCACCGACCGGCTGATGCGGCCCTGATACACGTCGTCGCCGGCCACCACCTTTTCCCGGGCGGCGGTAAAGCCGGTTTTGATATCCCCCGGCTGCACGGCGCAGACGCTGACGCCGAAGGGCCGCAGCTCATTGGCCAGTGCCATGGTGTAGTCGTTGACAGCGGCCTTGGTGGCACTGTAATAGGCCTGAAACGGGATGGGCACAGGCGCCGCCACACTGCTGAGGTTGATGATCCGCCCGCTGCCCTGCGCCCGCATCAGGGGGATCACGCAGCGATTCATCCGCACCATGCCGAAAAAGTTGGCGTCGAACAGCCGCCGGGCCTCCTCGGTGGCGGTAAATTCAATGGCGCCGGAGATGCCGAAGCCCGCGTTATTGACCACCAGATCAATGCGTCCCTCTTCCGCCATCACCTGTGCCACGGCAGCGGACAGCGTCTCCTCCTTGGTAATATCCGCCACAATATGGCGCACGTCCGCCATACCTTCCGCGCGTCGGCTCAGCTCATAAACAGTCCAGCCATCCGCCTGCAGCGCCAGCGCGGTGGCTCTTCCGATGCCGGAGGTTCCTCCGGTGACAATGGCAACCTTACGCATGATGGTTCACCATAACGTCGGAGATGATGTCCATGGCCTCATCCAGCAGCGCTTCGGTGTGGGTGGCCATGTAGCTGGTGCGCAGCAGCGCCTCGCCCTCCGGTGTGGCGGGCGGCAGCGTGGGGTTCACATACACGCCCCGGTCATAGATCTCCGCCGCCGCCTGTAAGGTCCAATAGGTCTCGTATGTATACAGGGGGATGATGGGCGTGGGCGCTTCCATGGCGCTCTCCCGGATCTTGACGCCCCGCTCCGTAAAGCCCTTGCGGGCGTACAGGCTCAATTCCCGCAGCCGCTCCGGCAGTTCCGGATGGGCTTCCAGATGCCGCAGCGCCGCCAGCGCCGTGGCGCAGTTGGCCGGCGGGATAGACGCGGAGAAGATAAAAGGCCGGGAGGCGTGGCGCACATACTCCGCCACCTCCGCCGACGCGGCCATATAGCCGCCCAGGGACGCCAGCGACTTGGAGAAGGTCCCCATGTAAACGTCCACCTGGTCCTCCAGCCCGAAATAGCTGGCGGTGCCGCGGCCTCCCTCTCCCAGCACGCCCAGACCGTGGGCGTCGTCCACCATGACCCGGGCGCCGTACTGTCTGGCCAGCTTACAGATTTCCGGCAGCTTTGCGATGTCGCCGCCCATGGAGAAAACGCCGTCGGTGACGATCAGCACGCCGTGCTTGCCGTCGATCTTCTGCAAAATGCGCTCCAGCTCCGCCATATCGCTGTGTCGGTAGCGCAGCATTTTGCCATAGCTCATCTGGCAGCCGGCATAGATGCTGGCGTGGTTTTCTTTGTCGCAGATCACATAGTCGTGGCGATCCACCAGCGCGGAGATAATGCCCACATTGGATTGGAAGCCGGTGCCGAAGGTGACAACGCCGTCCTTCCGCAGAAACTTCGCCAGCTCCGCCTCCAGCTCCAGATGCAGCTCCAGCGTGCCGTTAAGGAACCGGGAGCCGGAGCAGCCGGTACCGTACTTCTCCAGCGCCTTGACGCCTGCCTCGATGATCTCCGGATGGATGGTCAGGCCCAGATAGTTGTTGGAGCCCAGCATGATCCGGCGCTTTCCCTCCATGGTGACCTCCACATCCTGTCGGGACTGCAGAGCGTGGAAATAGGGATATACCCCTTTTTCCTTCAGTTCACCGGCCAAAGACGGGGCATAGCATTTTTCAAAAATATCCATTGTGCCTCCTTGTGGCATATAGTGGTTTTCATTATGTATGATATCACATTATACTGATTCGACAATCCTTTGTCAAACTACTTTTCTTTCATACAATATTGTGAAAAAATGGCATTTATAAAGTTGTCAGCGCTGCCTGTTTTTAACGGACATGATGGGGCGGTTTTCGCAAAAAATAATGCAGTCACCGGTGACAGGTCTGGCGATGCGCAGCACGCGCTTCGTCGAGAAAGGGTGATCCTTTTGTATGAAACGCGAAAAAAGCAATGGCTATCCTTTCTGTTTTCCTGTCTGCTGGTACTCTCCCTTATCTCGCCCGCATGGGCGTCGCAAGGAGAACGCACTTTGATCCCGCTGGGCAAGGCGGTGGGCATCAAACTGTTTTCTGACGGCGCGCTGGTGGTGTCACTGGAGGGCAGCGATACCCTGAAGGTAGGCGATCTGCTGCTGAAGGTCAACGACACCCGGGTGCAGTCCACGGAGCAGCTGCAATCGCTGCTGCAGCAAAACGGCAGCATGCCGGTATCCCTGCAGGTACGGCGCGGGGAACGGCTCATCACCTTCACCGACACGCCCCAGTGCGGAAGTGACGGTGTTTACCGGCTGGGTGTGTGGATCCGCGACAGCATGGCGGGTATCGGCACGCTGACCTATTATGATCCCCAGACAGCCAGCTACGGCGCATTGGGCCACGGTATCACCGATGTGGACACGGCCCAGCTGATGACGCTGTGCAGCGGCTCCATTATGGAGACCACTGTCAAGGCGGTGAAAAAAGGGCAGCGGGGCGACCCCGGCGAGCTGCGGGGCGACTTCACGGTGCAACGTGACGTGGGCACTCTGACCGCCAATACCAACGGCGGTATCTTCGGCAAGGTGGCAGACGCCGGCTTTATCGACGCCACACAGGCGCTTCCGGTAGCCCAGGCCCGGGAGGTCAAGTGCGGACCGGCCACCATTCTTTCCACCGTCAGCGGCCATGAGACCCGGGAGTATCAGGTGGAGATCCTGCGGCTGTACGGCAGCGGACATGACACCCGCAACCTGCTGCTGAAGGTCACGGATCCCCAGCTGCTGGAAGCCACCGGCGGCATCGTGCAGGGCATGAGCGGCAGTCCTATCCTGCAAAACGGCAAATTTGTGGGAGCTGTGACCCATGTGCTTATTGACGATCCGTCCCGAGGCTACGGTATTCTCATGGAAAATATGCTGAATATGGCGGGATAACAGGAGGGAGAACACATGCAGTCTCTATTGATCAAAGATACCACCCGTGCGCAGCGGGAGGAGATCGTGCGCCGGGCACTGAGCGCCTGCGGCGGCAGCTGCGAGGGCTGTAACGGCTGCGGCAATTCAGGCGGCGGACGTGTGGAGGCCATCTATCAGCCGTATATCGACGGCGAAAAGGAGCTGGCCCAGATCAACGAGGAGTACGCCGCCAGCCGGCAATTGATCCGGTAGCGGAACAAAAGAGGGATAGCGGGCAGTATGGCGCGGCGCAGGCCGCGCCATACTGTTTCATTCTGCCAAAGCCCGTCCTTGACCTTTTGGGGAAAACCCCCTATAATGATGGTACTTTATGCCACAAGAAGGGAAGGCGATACCATGCCGAAGAAGGACCTGCTGGCGGTTTTGCGGGCAGGTGATTCGTTATCGCTGCCGGAGCAGATCCTGTTGACGCTGCAATTGAGTGTTCCGGCCATTCTGGCCCAGCTCTCTTCCATTGCCATGCAGTATATTGACGCCTCCATGGTGGGCCGTCTCGGCAAGGAGGCTTCCGCTTCCATTGGTCTGGTTGCCTCCAGCACCTGGCTTTTCAACGGTTTGTGTCATGCGCTGATGGTGGGCTTTTCCGTAATGGTGGCCCAGCGCATCGGCGCAGGAGACCAGCGGGATGCCCGTAATCTGACGAAGCAGGCTCTGCTGTCCGCCCTGGGCTTCGGTCTCCTGCTGGCCGCCATCGGCGGGGGAGTCTCCGCGCCTCTGCCCCATTTGCTGCGGGCGGATGCGGCTCTCTGTCCCGACGCCTCCGCCTACTTTCTTTTTTTTGCCCTTTCCCTGCCTTTTGTACAGCTGAACCGTCTGTCCGCAGGACTCCTGCAGGCCAGCGGCAATATGCGCACCCCCAGCATACTGCTGGTGCTGATGTGCGGACTGGATGTGCTGTTTAATGCCCTGCTGATCTTTCCCACACGGCAATGGGGGCCGATCACTCTGCCGGGCGCCGGTCTGGGCGTAGCTGGCGCGGCATTGGGCACGGCACTGTCCGAGACCGTGGTGGGCATCATCATGTGCATTTTTCTGCTGCGCTCGCCGGTATTGGGCCTGCGGCAGAATGAGAAGCTGCGTTTCGTCCCGGCACAGCTGCGCCGTGCTGTGAAGCTGGGTTTTCCCGTTGCCATTGAGCGGTTCGTTATGTCCAGCGCGCAGGTTGTCACCACCGGTATCATCGCTCCTCTGGGTACGGTTTCCATCGCCGCTAACTCTTTTGCTGTTACGGCAGAAGCCCTGTGCTACATGCCCGGTTACGGTGTGCAGAGCGCCGCCATCACGCTGATCGGCCAAAGCATCGGAGCAAGGCGCAAGGATCTGGTGACCAGACTGGGATGGGTCGCGGTGCTGCTGGGCATGGGGATCATGCTGGCCGCCTCTGCCCTGATGTATATACTTGCCCCGTGGATCATCGGTCTGCTCAGTCCCGATGCGCAAGTAGTTGCGCTGGGTACGGCAGTTCTGCGGATCGTGGTGTTTTCCGAACCGCTGTTCGGGGCTTCCATTGTGTCGGCAGGTGTGTTTCAGGGGGCAGGCAGTTCACTGCTCAGTTCCGTGCTGAATTTTACCAGTATGTGGGGCGTGCGTGTCACGCTGACGCTTCTCATGGTGCCCCGCTGGGGGCTGCAGGGTGCGTGGATCGCCATGTGCATCGAATTGTGTTTCCGGGGGATGCTGTTTTTGCTGTTTCTGTGGCGCAAGCGCTGGCTGCCCCGCGAAATGCGCATGTGATCCCTTCCCCATATTGTTTCACATTCTTTACTTGACATTCTCCCATTTTTTCGAAATAATGGAAGAAATACTACATGTAAAAGGAACGCTGTTATGGACGAACGCAAGGCCACCATTGCCAGCAATCTTATCAGGCTGCGTCTGGCCGCCGGTATGACGCAGGCGGAGCTGGGGGAAAAACTGAACTACTCTGATAAATCCATCTCCAAATGGGAGCGGGGCGATGTGACCACCGATGTGTTTGTGCTGATGCAGATCGCCGAGATCTTCGGCGTGGATGTGGATTACCTGCTCAAGCCCCATAATGAGATCGAGCCGGCTATCTACAACAAGCCGGTCAGCGAGTCCAGCTATACCACCAATATGATCACGCTGGTGACGATGCTGAGCATCTGGACCATGGCGCTGTTCGTGTTTGTGATACTGTGGATCTGCGGCATGGTGGTGTGGCTGGTATTTGTCTATGCCGTCCCGCTCTCCCTTATCACGCTGCTGGTGCTGCGTTCGGTGTGGAACGGCGGACGGGGCAACCGCTATATCATCGCCGCGCTGGTGCTCAGCATCATCGCTACCGTGTACCTGACCTTCCTTTCCCGCAATCTGTGGCAGCTGTTTATTCTGGCCATCCCCTGCCTGCTGCTGGTCTTTCTGTGCGCGCGCATTCCCAAAAAACATTGAAAGCCGTACTCTACCGGGAGTAGAACCGCTCTATTCGCGCGATTTTACTCCTCTTTTTTATAGAGTTCTCTTCCCGCAGCCGTAGATTGGCTTTTCCCACATCCTGCTGTATACTGGAAATACAGCCTGTAAGGCTGCATTTCAACAATTGGGAGGATTCTACCATGGCGTCTTACGCACTGACCTGCTGCTCCACAGCCGACTTGACCCACGAGCAATTTGTGGCCCGTGATATTCAATACGTTTGCTTTCATTTTACCCTGAACGGCGAGACCTATCCCGATGATCTGGGCCAGTCCATGCCCTTCCCCATTTTCTATCAGGCCATGGCCAACGGAGCGGAAACCAGCACCTCGCAGGTGAACATTTCCGAATATCTGGCGCTGTTCACCCCCATTCTGGAGAGCGGAAAGGACATTCTCCATGTGTGCCTGTCCTCCGGTCTTTCCGGCTCCTATAACTCCGCCACCAGCGCCGCCCTTATTGCCCGGGAACAGTTCCCTGACCGGAAGATCTACATTGTGGATTCTCTGGGCGCCTCCTCCGGCTACGGTCTCATTATGGAGACGCTGGCCGACCTGCGGGACAGCGGCATGGACATCGACACCCTGCACCAGTGGATCGAGGAGAACAAGCTGCGGATGAACCACTGGTTCTTCTCCACTGACCTGAGCTTCTATGTCAAGGGCGGCCGCATCTCCAAAACGGCGGGCTTTATCGGCGGCGTGCTGGGCATCTGCCCGCTGCTGAACATGGACGAGCAGGGTCACCTGATCCCCCGCTCCAAGATCCGGTCCAAGAAAAAGGTCATTCAGGAGATCCTGCTGCGGATGGAGCAGTACGCCGACAATGGCCTTGACTACGACGGCAAGTGCTTCATTTCCCAGTCTGATTGCTATGACGACGCCCGTGTGCTGGCCGATCTCATTGAGGCCAGATTCCCCAAGCTCAACGGCAAAGTGGTGATCAACTATGTGGGCACCACCATCGGCAGCCACACCGGCCCCGGCACGGTGGCCCTGTTCTTCTGGGGACGTGACCGGAAGCTGCCCCTGCTGGACAAATAACGATACATCCCCTTTCCTGTGCAACGACAACAGCCGGCAGGCACAAATGTGTCTGCCGGCTGCCTTTTTATGTGTTATCCCTGCTGATGGGCCGCCTTCTCAACAGTCTCATCAGCTTTTTGCCGTTAAAGGGGATCAGCGGATAAAGGTACCCCTTTCCCACTACCGTCCGGGTGGAGGCGATCAGCGCCACCACACCGACCACGCCGATGGCAAAGCCCCAGCTGTCCCACAGCCAGATAAGGAGCAGCAGCGCCATCCGCATCATCTTGCAGGCGTAGCCCATTTCGTAGCTGTGCTGGGCATAGCCCGCCACCGCCACAAACGCCATATACACCAGCACCTCCGGCACCAGCCACCGGGCCTGCACCGCGAAATCCCCCAGGATCAGCGCGCCCAGCATACTGAAGGAGTTGCTCAATGCGTCCGGCGTGTTGAGGGACGCCAGCTTCAGGATATCCACGATCAGCTCCACCAGCAGCAGCTGCACGATCAGCGGCACGAAATACTCGTCCTCCACCAGCAGAAATTCCAGTTCCCCCGGCAGGATATCACCGTTTTTCACCAGCAGATACCACAGCGGCGTGATGAACACTGTCAGAAACAGCACCACCAGCCGGATGATACGCAGATAGGTGCCGATCAGCGGCGGAAAGTAGTAGTCATTGACCTCCTCGGCAAAGCTGAACAGGGTGGTGGGCAGCAGCATCACCGACGGGGTGTTGTCAATCATCAGCAGAATACTGCCCTCCATGATGCTGGCGGTGGCCACATCGGGCCGCTCGGTATAGCGGATTTTGGGAAAGGGATTCCACCACTGCTTTGGGACAATGCACTCCGCGACAGATTCCTGACTCATGGAGATGGAGCCTACGTCGATGGCCATCAGCTTCTGCCGCAGCTGCTCCAGATACTTCTCATTGGCCTCTCCCGCCATGTAGACCAGCGCCACGTCCGTCTGAGACCGGCCGCCCACCTGATGGCGTTCCAGCGTCAGTGCCGGATCCCGGATACGGCGCCGCAGCAGGGCCGCGTTGGCCATGATGCTCTCCACAAAGCCGTCGTGACTGCCCCGCAGCACCTTACTGGTGTCCGGCTCCTGCACGCTGCGGGTGGGGTACTCCTTGGCGTCCAGCAGCACGCCGCCGTCATAGCCGTCAATGACCAGCAGCGTCTTTCCGGCAAACACGCCCATCACCATGGCATGGACCTCCGTCACTGCCGCCGCGTCCGGCACCGTAACATAGGCCGCCAGAAATACCGCCAGGTCAGGGACGCCTTTCAAGCTGCCCACCGCCAGCAGCCGCCCGATCATCCGCTCGATCAGGGCATCCTCCGCGTAGCCGTTCACCACCCACAGCCGCGCCCGCCGCTGGCCTACACGAACCTCACGACCCACTATATCGAAATTGCGCCCTACGCCCAGCAGGTCGTCCAGCTGCGCCGTCCGGGTGTCAAAGTCCACCATATGCATCCTCCTCCGGTTTTTCCTATTATGGGAATTTCCGGCGGGGATTATGCAAAAAGGTGTGCTCCCCATTGGGAACACACCTTTTTTATCATCGGAACATCTTTGGTCCGGCCGGTGCGGGAAAACGCAGCCGTCCGGACGTGCCGGCACACTTGCCGCCATTCAGTCGTTGCTGTAAAGGATATCTCTCGCCACCGGTGT
This sequence comes from uncultured Clostridia bacterium, assembly GCA_945915065.1. Lineage (GTDB taxonomy): Bacteria > Bacillota > Clostridia > Oscillospirales > Oscillospiraceae > Vescimonas. The sequence continues at coordinate 30,087 of CAMEER010000017.1, forward strand.
GTAAAACAGCCGTTCCGCCTCAGCAAAATCACGGGTCTGGCCCATGATCCACATCAGCTTGGCCACCGCCGCCTCCGTGGTCATGTCGTAGGCCTCCAGCAGCCGCAGCGTCTGCTTGAGATGGCCGCCCACATGATACACCGTCAGGTCGCTGCCCTCATTGGGCACCTGAGTGGTCATCACCACGATCTTGTCCCGCTCCACGGCGGCGCGGAGAATGTCATACAGGTTGCCGTATTCCGGCAGTCCGCCCACGCCGAAGCTCTCGATGATGAGTCCGTCATAGTGCTGCGCCATGAACTCCACCAGCTCCGGTTTCGTCCCCGGAATCAGCTTCAGCAGCCCCACATTGTCGTCCAATTTGTCATAGAAGGTGGGTTTTCCCGCCACCGGGCATGACATATACTGCAAAAGATGGTCGTCCTGCACCACTGCCAGATCCGGGTAATTGACGCTGGAGAAGGCCTGAAAGCTTTTGGAGCATGTCTTGCGGGCACGGGTGCCCAGAATGACCTTGCCGTTAAAGACGATCTGCACGCCGCCGCAGCCCCGGCAGGCATAGAGAAA
>CAMEER010000018.1 GCA_945915065.1 uncultured Clostridia bacterium
AGATGCCGTTTGGTATTCTGCACAATTTGACAGGTAAAAGTTCGTTGACTTTTTCAATTGAAAAATGTCATTTCATAACAGCCATTTCCTGGTTGCACAAATATCAACATTTCGTTTGGATTTTTTATTTACCGAAAAAGTGAAAAGCAGTAAAGTAATTGTTCAGAAACAGCGCCATTGCCAGCAGGTCGGCGCTGCCGCCGGGACTGAGCCACCGGTCGATAAGGGCGTCGTCCAGCGCCTGCGTCAAGGTGGTGCGCTGTTTCGGCGGCGCGGCCAGAATGGCGGCAGCCTGTGCTTTTACGAAGGCTGCGCCCTCGGCGCCGCCTCGATGATAGAGGTTGGTGTCCTCTGTGTGGGCCATCAGCCAGAGGAGGGCCGTCAGGGGATCGTGGGTTTGCAGCAGCGCGGCGGCCTTCCGGGCGGTGGGGAAGCCTGCCAGCGCTTCCGACCGTGCGCCGCCCACCTGATGGTGTGCGGCCACCGCCGCGCCGTGGGTATCCTGAGGCGGCGTCAGCTCCGCAGCCAGCGCGGCGGCATGGGCAAATACGTCGCCGCCCTCCGCCAGACATCGGCCCAGCGCCGCCAGCAGCACCGAGAAGGAGAACAGCGCCCCCTTGTGGGTGTTGACGCCGCCGGTGGCACGGAACATGGCGGCCTCGGCCTCCAGCCCTGCCGCCTGTAAGGCTGCGGCATCCGCGCCGGACAGGCTCAGCGCCGTGATCCGGCGGAACCAGGGCGTCAACGCGTCGATGCTGCGCAGGAACAGAGGAAGATTCATATCATTGTGCGCACCGTTATTGCGTTCGTCCACCAGCCCAGGCTTTGGGGTCAGGCGTACCTCCTCCGTCAGCGCTTTTGCCGCCAGACCGGCCAGATGTCCGGCGGCGAAGTCCGCCAGGATTTCATGGGTACGGCCCACGATGGCATCCAGTCCGTGGGCGCGGCTGCGGGAGCAGACCGTCACCGGTCCGCCGCAGATAAGGCAGGTGCGCGGCTCCGGGCGGGACAGCTTGCTGCCGTCCGTGTCCAGCACGTCCAGATCGTACAGCCGCCCTATGGGCGCGGCGGTCTCCAGCGTCAGACAGGCGGCTTTCAGCTCCGCCGCCGGACGGTCATAGACCAGCAGGGCCTCGCAGCCGGTGGCGGGGCGGATGACCTCCGCTGCCGCCGGCTGGCCCAATGCGTCATACAGGGCCTCCAGCCCCGCGTCGAAGGCCAGCTCGATCAGCGGGGAGGACTTCACCGGCCCGGTGATATTCATGGTGAAGGACACCAGCGGCAGGCGATAGGCCCGCAAAAGCCGACGCTGGGCATTCGCCCGCGTGTCACGGGCGCGGAGGATGTCCTCCAAAGTGACGTTGACAATAGGCATAAGTGGTCTCCGGTACAAGTGGTTGGATGTCGGCAAGCCGCCCCTCCGCCAAAAGGCGGCGGACGGCGGTGGCGGAGATGTTCTCCAGACGGGGGATCTCCGTAACGGAGATGCCGTAGGTGGGGAGCATTTCCTTCATTCTCCGGTTATAGGCGGCGGTGGTGGGGGAGAAGGGTTCCTCGCCTACGAAGCGCTGCGTGATATGGAGGGCCGGGGCAATGTGCTGGCCGAACAGCGTCAGATCCAGATCACACCGTGCGTCCTCTGACTGCTCGTCCCGCAGAAAATAGGCAGGGAAGGTGGTTCGGCTCACCAAAAAATCGCCGCCGGAGCACACGGTCACGTTGTTGAGGTGGGCTGTTCCCTCCCGCACCAGCGCCAGCCGGTGGTCGGCAGGGAAGGGGCCACCCCCCTCCGCCACCACGAACACCAGCACATGGTCACACTGCGCCGCTGCCGTGGTAATCAGGTGCAGATGCCCTCTCGTGAAGGGGTTGGCGTGGCACACCACGCAGCCGGTAACGCCCTCCTGGCAGCGGGGCAGGGGTGCCAGAAACCGCCCCAGCGCGTCACGCTGGCGGCACAGCATCACCATGTCCGCCGTCTCGGCCACCGGATAGAACCCCAGCGAGCGGAACAGCCGTGCGTTTTGGGGCTTGGTGAACAGAAACGGGTAGGGAACGTTCCGCTTTACCGACTCCTGCACCAGCGCCGAGACGATGCGGGCGCATACGCCCTGCCCCTCAGCGGCGGGAGAGACAGCCACCTGACGGATGACCTTGCCGCCCAGGGAGCCACAGCCCAGCAGGGTATCGTTCTCCGTCAGCAGGGCGGTGATATCGGCGTGCCCCTCGTCACGCAGACCGCCTTCGGCCAGCAGAGCGGCATAGGCCGTCCCCCACCGGGGAGGGACGGCCTTGCAAAGCAGTAATTCACGCATCTTCGTCGATCTCGCGCACCACGTCGATGATGGTGTTGTCGCGGTACATGACCACACCTACGATACGATCCTTATAGCGGATGGGTTCAGGTACGCCCACCAGCGCTTCAGCTCGCCGCTGCAGTTGCTCAATGGTGAACACATGCAGGCCGGCGGCCTCGATCTTCTCTTTCAGATCGGGGCGGCGAGGATTTACGGCGATGCCCTGCTCCGTCACCACCACGTCCACCACCTCGCCGGGGGTGACCACGGTGTTGACGTGCCTGACGATGGTGGGGATACGGCCGCGGGTCAGCGGAGCCACCACCACCGACAGGCTGGCACCCTCGGCGGTGTCGGGATGGCCGCCGATAGCGCCGCGGATCACACCATCGGAGCCGGTCAGTACGTTGACGTTGAAATCCGTGTCGATCTCCAGCGCAGAGAGGATCACGAAGTCCAGCTGATCCACCGCTGCGCTGATCATATGGCTGGCGTAATACGTCGCGCCGATCTGGTGGTGGAAGTGGTTGTTTTTCAGGGACAGCGCCGCGTCCAGATCAAAGCTCTGGACATCCAGCACGCGGTCAATGAGCCCTTCCTCATGCATGGCGGTGATCTGGCCGGTGATGCCGCCCAGCGCGAAGCGGCAGCGGATGTGCTGATCCAGCATCTTCTGCCGCAGGAAGCGGGCGGTGGCCAGAGACGCACCACCGCTGCCCATTTGCATGGAGAAGCCGTCGTACAGGTAGCCCGTGGCTTCAATGACATTGGCGGCGGTCTTGGCAATCAGCAACTCCTTAGGATCCTTGGTGTAGCGGGTAGCCCCGGACATGATGCCCTTGGGATCGCCGATGTCGTCGGTCAGCACCACATAGTCCACGTCATATTCGGGAATGGCCCACGGCGCGTTGGGATAGGCCACCAGATGGTTGGTGATGATGATCACGTTATCGGCATACTTGGCGTCGGTGCGGGCATAGCCCAGCGAGCCGCAGGCAATGCCGTCGTCATCGTCCCGGCTGTAGCCGTTGGCGTTGCCGTAAGGGTCACAGGAGGGCGCGCCCAGAAACGCCACATCGATGTGCAGATCACCGCTGCGGATGGCGCTGGCCCGGCCGCCGTGGGAGCGGAACACCACCGGGCAGTCCATAAGGCCACGGGAGATTTCCTCCGCCAACTCACCGCGCAGGCCGGAGGTCTCAATATGGGTAATGACCCCATTTTTGATGTGCCGGACAAGAGGCGCATGGACGGAAGCCAGCGAGGATGCCGCCAGCGTCAGGTTCTTGTATCCCATCTCCGCCAGCTTGTCCACCACCATATTGATGATGTGGTCGCCGTTGCGGAAGTGATGGTGGAAGCTGATGGTCATACCGTCTTTCAGTCCTGTGCGGCGGATGGCCTCCTCCAGCGAAGGAACGACTTTGTTCTGCTGATGATACCGCTCACGGAAGGTGGCGGTCTTTTTTTGTCCCGCCCCGGCAAACGCGCCGTGGTTGCTGATCTCATTGATATGGGGAATCTTGTTCAGTTCTACCATGTTACAGTTCCTCCACTTCATCGGCCTTGCTGCCGGCTTCGTACAGCTCCAGCAGCCGCTTGGCACGGGTGACCACAGGCTTGTCGATCATTTTGCCGTTGAGGCTGGCCACGCCGCTGCCCCGTGCGTTGGCCTCGGCGATGGCCTCCATAATGGCCCGCGCCTTGTTCAGATCCTTCTCACTGGGCATGAACACCTTGTGCAGCGGCTCAATCTGACGGGGATTGATCACGGACTTACCGTCAAAGCCCAGCTTTTTGATGAGGGTGGCCTCGGCGATGAAGCCCTCCTCGTCGTTTACGTTGGAGAACACCGTGTCCAGCGCGGCGATACCGGCGGCTCGTGCGGCGTTCAGGATCATGCAGCGGGCAAAAAGAAGCTCAACACCGTCGCTGCGGGTGGTTTTCAGGTCGGTGACGTAGTCCTCCGCACCCAGCGCAATACCGATGAGACGGTCGCTGGCCTTGGCGATCTCTACGGCGTTCAGCACGCCGTTGGCGCTCTCAATGGCGGCCATCATGCCGGTCGTTCCAACGGGGATACCGGCTTCCCGCTCAATGCGTTCGATCATCTGCTCACAGTCGATGACATCCTGCGCATTGTCGGTCTTGGGAAGGCGCACCACCTGTACACCGGCTCGGACGACAGCCTCCAAGTCCTCGACACCGAGGCCGCTTGAAAGGTCATTGATGCGTACCACCGTCTCCTTTGTGCCGAAATGCAGCGTTTTCAGCGCGTTATACACCAGAAATCGAGCCGCGTCCTTCTCGGTATAGGCCACGCTGTCCTCCAGATCGAACATGATAGAGTCCGCGCCGTAGATGTGGGCATCCCGGATCATGCCGGGGTTGTTGCCGGGCACGAACATCATGCTGCGGCGCAAGCGATCCTTTTTATACATCCTGCCGCACCTCCCATGTATAGTCGCGGCACTCCGCCGCACGGGTCAGCGCCGTCGCCACCCGTGCCCGGACGGTGCAGTCCAGTGCGCCCTTGTCCACGGCGGTGATTACGGCATTCTTCACGCCGTATTCAGCCGTCGTCTCCTTGATAACGGAGATGATCTGCTTGCCGAACTGCTGATAAACACTGCTGGTCAGATCCACCTGCACGCCGCCCGCATCGGACGGCTCCACGGTGATCATAATGTCGTTAGATTCCATAGTCCCGGCATTGCCGGTGGTGATCAGTTTCATACTTTTTCTCACCTTTTCATTAAAATTTCACTGGAAATCATTTTATTTCATTGAATGGAATGTGGGCATCCTTACTTTGCCGACGATTGACTCCCGTATTTTACGGGAGTCAAAGCTGTTTTGAGCACCAGCGACAGAGCAAATAAATATATCCGTTTGCAGGGGTTGCCAATACGATGCTTTTGAGATACCCAATATGCGGAGCATGATCGTATTTATGTATGGAAGAGGTATCAGCTATTCCAACGAAATCAGATACTCTTTATGAATCTGAATCCTTCCATTTATTTGTCTCAAAAAACCATCCTGCTTCAGTTCTGCAATAAACCGGCTGACAGTCACTCTGTTGACACCTATGATTGCTGCAATATCTTGATGCGTCCAATCCACAGAGAGATTGCACCATTTTCCGTCCTCCACAGCGCCGGGATTGGCGCAGGACTGCAATAGGCGCTTTAAGCGATCCAGTGTGGAATCAAAGGTAACGCTTTCAACCTCATGGCGTAAAATGGTGCTCTTTTCCACCGTGCTGCACAGCACGGCCTGTGCAAAAGTGATGTTCTGCAGCAAGGCCATAAAGTTATTGTAATCTATCAAATATAGTAAGGTGTCGCACTCCGCAATGGCATATCTGGTGGCAAGCTCCACATTATCGCCTGTATTCAAGAAAATCCCTTCGCTAAAAAACCAACCGCGTCCAAGACGATACAGGACTTTTTCACGGCCGTTACTGCCAAACATATAATGAGAGGTTACGCCCTCTGCAACATAGGCGACATAATGGATTGGATCTCCGGGGGAAAGATATACATCCCCGGCGTGTAAGTGTCTGAGAATGGAGCGTGCCCGAATCTGTTTGCGCAGCAACTCATTATTGCAGCACGCAGGGCCTGCCCAAAGGTGTTCTCCAGATGCCATGGCTATTGCCTCCTTGCTTACCGCCAAATATTTGCTCCTTGTGTAAAAAAGAACAAGGACATCATAACATAAACGGTTGGTTTTGGCAATTCAAACAGCTTTTTGCTGGGCGTTAAAGTTTATAGGCCAGATAGGTACCTTCACAAGGAGGACCGGCGCAGATATGCGCTGTATTATTGGCAAAATCGACAATCAGGGAGGCTACCGTCATGAAGTCTTTTAACTCATAACCGGGAAGATTCGTATTGTGTGCACAAATTGATTCCGGATAGTATTCGTGATCCTTCATACACTCCATGATATACGGAACATCAATGCTGCCTTGCCGCTGCCGCAGAAGCGCTTCCAGACGCGTGTCGCGATTTTTGGGACCGACTCTGGCATCCAACTGCTGATGTACAACGAAGTGGTTGGCGTGGGTCAAAATACCATCCTTCGGGGCCAGCATATTTGCACCGCTCGGAAATGCCTCGATATCCACCGCGACACCCTGCGCAGAGGCTAGCATCATGTTGTTCGAAACACTTCGCTTTGCGTGAATCAGCATATCTCTGGCTTCTTCAAAAGAGTGGCAGGAGAGGACTTTGCGTCTGAGGAAAGTAACTGGGATACCGGTGCCCCAATCGTCATATACTGACGTGATCATATTATTGCAAAGGCCTACCCCCCAGGAGTTAAACCCTTCACGGAGCATCTGCCCGGCCTCGGTCAAGCCTAAAATCCGGGTACCGTCAGCCTGCTCGATGTGTAAAATAACGATATTAGGAATCACTGCCTGCTTGTAATCCCAGTTTTTGACGAGATAGGTCGTATGGCTTGCGGTTGCTTCCGGCAAAATGGCCGCCGTGGTACACTCCGGAGTCTTGGGAAATTTCGTGATTTCATAGCGGCAATTAAGAACCATCAAATCTTCTATCGAGACTCCCGCTCCATCGGCGATTCCATATGCCTCTTCCAGCACTTCCGGCATCATCTGCTTGATATCCGGCAAATAGGCCATAGCGTATTGCTGAATTTTATCCCAACTCTTATCTGAAGTTTTCGCAAAATAGCGCCGATATACCTCGACACCTGCGCGAATTTTTTCTTTTGCCTGCTGACCATATTGAACACCGCAGGCATAAGGCGTGTCCGCCTTAATATGTATAGTCTGAAATGCCTCCAAGAGATGGCCTCCTTATTGCTAAATTAATGTATTTTGCCCCCTCGATCGGGGGCAAAATACAAAAGCTTTAAAAATACGATTACTGGCCGGTTGTGACGTTTTCATACCGATAAGCGGTGATCGGATTCAACTGGAAACCGGAGACACTGCTTCTCACACCCACCAGATTCTGGTAAGCCCACAGCGGGATGTAAGGCCGGTCAACTGCCATAACGCTGCTGATTTCCTTATACACGGCAGCGCGCTCTGCATCGTCTGTCAGGCTCCGCGCAGCCAGCAGCTTAGCCATGACATCGGGGTTGTTGTAGTGGGAAAGGTTGCTGGTGGATTCAGGAGAAATATTGCTGTACAGCACATAGTCCGCGTCACCCATCAGGTTATAATACATAGAGCTGCATGCGTCAAAGTCTCCGCCCTTTACAATGGTATCATCCATTACGGCGCCGTCCATCGGCTCGACGCTGACAGTGATGCCAACCTCGCTGAGCATATCCTGCAGAATCACACACGCTTCCTGACGGGTCTGATCAGAAGACTGAACCCAGATGCTCATTTCAAATCCGTCCGGGTAGCCGGCGGCGGACAGCAATTCCTTTGCCTTTTCAATGTCATAAATGTTGGCGGTGGCAGAAGCATCATAGCCAAAGACGCCGGGGCCGATCAGGCTGGCAACGGGCGTTGCATAACCATACATCACAGAACCGCACAAAGCTTCCTTGTCAATGGCATATTCAATCGCCTGACGTACACGGGAATCGATCAGTGCCTTTGTGCCGCTGTTGCAATTGATGGTCACATAAAACACTTTGAAAGAGGGGGCAGACAAAACTGCAGTCGCTTCATTTGCATTCAGTCTGTCCACATCGGAAGGCGGCACATCATATGCAATGTCGATTTCGCCGGTTTCCAGCAGAGTCGAACGCTGAGACGCTTCGGGAACCACGCGCATCTCCAGATACTTGGTAGCAACCGTGCCGCCCCAGTAATTCTCGTTTGCCTCCAGCTTTACATATTCGCCTTCTTTACGCTCAACGAACTTGTACGGGCCGGTTCCCACAGGATTCGTTGTCAGAGCCTCATCGTTCTGCTCCAGAAGGTGCTTGGGCATGATGCCGGCAAGAGGACTGCACAGTGCATTCAACACCGGGGTATAAGCGCCCTTTGTGTTAATGACAACCGTGTATTCATCCACGACATCCACGCTCTCCAGCCAGGAGAAATTGTTCTTTACAATGGTGCTGTTCATTGCACGGTCAAAGGTATATTTGACGTCTTCTGCCGTCATTTCCTGGCCATCATGAAACAGTACGCCCTTGCGCAGGTGCATTTGCAGAGAGTCTTCATCCAAAAACTCCCAGCTTTCAGCCAGCTGAGGAATTACGTTGATATCGGCATCCCAAGTTACCAGCGTGTCGAAAATATTGCAAGTCACATCAAACGTTGCAGGGTTTTTTCCTACGTGGAAATCGAGCGAGGTGATATCGCTGGCTTGCGCAAAAACGATAGTATCCTTAGCTCCGGTGGTTGCGCTTCCGTCATCGGACGGGCTGGGGTTTTTGCTGCCGCATGCGCTCAAACAGCCAAGCAGCATACATACAGTCAGCAGTGCAGAAAAAATCTTTTTCATGTGAGTCCTCCTCATTTTTATTTCATAGAACCGCCGGCCAAATGGCAGGCGACAATATGACCTGGTTCGACTTCCGTCATCTGGGGTGAACACTGGCTGCATTCCGGCCGCGCATAAATGCATCGTTTTGCAAAACGGCATCCCGGCTTTACATTGATTGGAGAGGTCAATTCGCCTTTCAACGCAACGCGCTCCATCTTAACATCCGGATCCGGGATTGGAATGGCAGAAAGCAGTGCCTGTGTATATGGGTGAACTGGGTTTTTGAACAGCTGTTTTGGCGTTGCCTTTTCCACCAGCTGTCCTAAGTACATTACGAGGATTTGATTCGACAAATGCTTTACCACGGAAAGATTGTGCGTAATAAAGAGATATGTCAGCCCCATCTGCGCTTGCAGATCCTGCATTAGATTCAGCACTTGGGCCTGAATAGACACGTCAAGCGCCGAAACAGGCTCGTCACAAACAATGAACTTCGGGTTCAGGGACAAGGCTCTGGCAATTCCTATGCGCTGCCGGCGTCCGCCATCTAACTCGTGGGGATAGGAGTTGACCAGTCGGGATGCTAAGCCGACAACGTCCATCATTTCAGCAACACGCTTCTGGATTTTTTCCTTTTCACTGGCTTTGTAGATCCCCTGAATGATCAAGGGTGCTGCAATTGCCTGAGAAACAGTCATGCGGGGATTGAGGGAAGCGTAGGGGTCTTGAAAAATAATTTGCATTTTGGAACGCAGATCTTTCATTTCCGCCTTGCTGCATTCGAGGATGTTCTGATTTTCAAAAATAACTTCGCCTGCGGTCGGCTCGTGAAGTCGGAGAATGCACCGTCCCAGCGTTGACTTTCCGCAGCCGCTCTCGCCCACTACCCCCAAGGTTTCCATGCGGTTAATACCAAAAGTCACATCATCAACCGCACTCAGCGTCCCGCTTGGCGTCTGAAAGTATTTTTTCAAATGGTTGACCCTTAACAATTCCTGGTTTTCCATTTATTCTCCCTCCTCCCGTGTTTCCTTATATCGGAGGCATCGCACCTGATGACTGCCCTCTTCGCCGCCCATGTTTACCAAGTGAGGATGTTCTGTCCGGCACTGCTCTGTCGCAAAGCGGCATCTGTCACAAAATGCACACCCTGCCGGAAGATCCGTGGGATCCGGCATCAGGCCATCGATCGGCACTAAACGCTCCACATCTTCGTTTATATTGGGGATAGAAGAAAAGAGCCCCGCTGTATAAGGATGAAGCTTGTGGCGGAAAATATCGTGTACTGTGCCGGTTTCCACAATTTCACCGGCATAAATCACGGAGACATAGTCGCAGTTCTGCGCGATAACACCCAAATCGTGGGTGATCAGCAGCATCGATGTGCGAAAGCGTTCCCGCAAGTCGCGAATCATTTCCAGTATCTGCGCTTGAATCGTTACATCCAATGCAGTCGTCGGCTCATCGGCAATCAGTATTTTGGGATTGCATGCTAATGCGATTGCAATTACCACACGCTGCTTCATACCGCCGGAAAACTGATGCGGATATTCGCTGCCGCGTGCGCTGGGTATTCCGACCAATTCAAGGATTTCTGCCGCTTTCTTTGCAGCATCTACCCTGCTGAGCTTGTCATGATTACGGATGGCCTCTGCAATCTGATCGCCTACGGTCATCACTGGGTTCAGACTTGTCATAGGATCTTGAAAAATCATAGAGATATGCTCTCCGCGGATTCGGCGAAGCTGCTTTTTGTCCATCTCCAGCAGATTTTTCCCCTCGTACAAAATTTTACCGCTTTTGATTTTTCCGTAGGGCTTTGCCGTCAGGCCCATAATTCCCTTTGCCAAGGTGGTCTTGCCGGCACCAGTCTCGCCTACCAATCCAAGCGTGCGTCCCTCTTTCAAAACCAGGTCTATACCATTAAGCGCCTTGACCGTTCCTTCGCGCAGCTCGAAATGAATGCGCAGGTCCTGCACTTCCAAAATCGTTTGATCCATATCTGTCCCTCCTATTAGCGCTTCTGCTTGGGATCCAATGCATCGCGCAGACCATCTCCCAGCAGGTTCAGAGAAAGAATGCAGATCACAATAGCAAGACCCGGAAACAGTGAGATATGCCAGGCTTCACGCATATACATGCGCGCCGATGACAGGATAGAGCCCCATTCCGGCGCAGGCGGCTGGATTCCCAGACCTAAGAAAGACATGCCGGCCACATTCAGAATTGTGGTAGCCACGCCGAGAGTGCCCTGAACGATTACGGGAGAAAGAGCATTGGGAATAATATACTTTACAATGACCAAAGCATCTGAAGCACCCACGGCCTTGGCGGCTTCTACATATTCGCTGTCCTTTACCGTCATAACGGAAGAACGGATGATTCGAGCAAACTGGGGGACCTGTGAGCAAGTCAGCGCAATCAGAAGGTTGACCAAGCTGGAGCCCAGTGCCGCATAGATAGCCATAGCTAAAACCAGACTTGGCACAGTCATCACCATATCCATAAAGCGCATGATGACATTATCAATTTTCCCGCCGTAAAATCCTGCAATAGAACCAAACACACCACCTATAAGGATGGCAGCCAGAATCGTACAGATGCCGGCGAAAAGAGAATAGCGCGTTCCCCATAAAAGCCGGAACAGCAGATCTCTTCCATATTCATCGCACCCCAAGGGATGCGCGGCAGAGGGCTTGGCCAGCTTCATGGGAAGATTATTCTTGGTAACAAAAACCTTATACAGCTCTCCGCCATCTGCCAGATCGATCAGAATAGTGGTAATTGATACCAAAATCAGCAGGGCAATCACCACTAAACCGCAAATTGCCAGACGATTGTTACGAAACTGTATCCAAGCCTGCTGTGATAAGGAACGCTGTACGAACTTACCCTGCTTGTCGCGATTAGACATCTTTTTTTGCCCTCCTTATCATAGATTTGTATTGAGACTTGATGCGAGGATCCACAAATGCATAGATAATATCTACCAAAAGATTGATTACTGTAACAATGATGGCCAGCATCACCACCGCGCCCAGTACACAAGGGGTATCTTTGTTGGAAATAGATTCAACAATGTAGCGGCCAATACCGGGCCAGGCAAAAATGGTTTCCGTTGTCACCGCTCCGCCCAGCAGATTACCGAATTGCAAACCCAAAACGGTGATAATCGGGATCAGAGCGTTGCGCAGCATATGGCGGAACACAACGATCCGCTCGGATACGCCCTTTGCCCGCGCTGTGTCAACATAGTCCTGATTCATCACGTCCAGCATAGCCGAACGAGTCATTCGTGTGACGAGTGCGGTAGAGTTCATGCCCAGCGTCAGCATCGGAAGGATGATACCCAGCGCCAGCGAGCCGGATGCCGTGTAGGCCGCCGGCAGCCACCCGAGATTCACCGCAAAAATGATTACACCCATCAAGCCCAGCCAAAAATGCGGAGCAGAGGCGCCGATCAGCGTAAGAACCATGGTACAGTTATCAAACACCGTGTACTGATGTCTGGCAGATATAATGCCTGCCGGTATACCTACGATAATGGCAAACAGCAGCGCCGCAAAGGAAAGTAAAAATGTATATGGTATGCGCTGCATGATCTGTTGCATGACATCCAGACCCGTTTTATAAGAAGTGCCAAGATCGCCCTGAACCAAGTTCAGCACAAAGCGACCGTATCTTACCAGAAACGGGTCATTCAAGCCCATTTCTTCCCGGAGCTCTTCGATTTGCTCAGCTGTTGCGTCTACACCGAGTTTTGCTACAGCCGGATCACCTGGCGTCATGTCCATCACGGAGAACACGATGAAAGTAGCGCCGATCAGAACCGGAATCAGCAGCAAGATTCGCTTTAAGATATACTTCAGCATCTATTGTCTTCCCCCCTAGTTTTTATTGTTTATAATTCCACCGGAGTAAAGTTAAATCGATTTCATCACAAATGCGATCCATCATATCCACCAAACGATTGCGCTGCCGCAAGAAGTCTGTATAAATAAATAAATAGCTCTTGTCATCTGCGTTATCCTTGGTGACCCCCATTGCCACGCGGAGCTTTGGGAATGTAGCCGGCAATGACAATCTGTCATAGTTATAGGGATCTGAGTAATTGAAATTCATATTCACCAGATCGCCGGCTATTTTTTTGATTTCACGATCCGTATCGGTCCTGCCTTCGAGCGCACGGCAGAACTGCTGAGCTTTCTCTTGCAATATGTCCAAATGCGGAAACACCGGAGATAAATCAAATTCTCCTTCCAGCCCACATTGAATCTCTTGCAGCATGCGTCTGGTTTCTCTCATATAAGACAGAATATCTACCGGTAATTGGGTGCTGTTTGCCACCTCGCAGATCATTTCCGCGTTAATGTTGGCGTCCCGCAATGCGTTGGCAAAATCAACCTTGTCCAGTGTATCTTCGCGGCTGTGCCACCAATACCCGCCGCCCACCGGCCAAATGTTCACTTTATCTGGTGAAGCTTCATACTTCAGCATAATAGTGATCGGCACATTTTTGCCCATAAAATTAGGCTCGCCCAAATGAGGCCGTGGTATATAGGGTGCAGGCTCCAGCCCGGTATATCGCCGGATCCGTTCGGAAGTAAAAGCCTCCCCCTCCATTTGGGTTGTTCTGGCGCGGATGCACCGTGCGTTTTTGCTGCCCGCCACATCAATGTTGATCTGCGCTACACAATGATCGCGGATTTTTTCATAAAATGTATCCGCATACCAGGTGGAACCTGCGTATTGACCAAACTCATGGCCCGACCACCAGCAAAAAACCAGGCCGCGCTTCAGCGCGCTTCGATTTTCGTGGAATACTCTTGCTAACTCCAGCAGAATACAGTCTCCAGCCCCATTGTCCGTCATTCCTTCGCAATGCGAATCATAGTGACCGTCTACTAATACAAAGTTTTCCTCGCAGCCGGGAATGTACGCCACCGGAATGGATGCCTTCTTCACCCGGGTATCCGCTTGTGCAGACAAACGGACGCGAACACTCCCGCTTTTCATCAGCGCCTTCATCTTTTCGCCTGCCGCTTTTGTACAGTCAATACAAGGAATCTCCGGCAAAAGGTAAGCGTTTTCAGGCGTTGGCGTTCCATTGTGGTTAGATGCACCAAAATAGTGCGGAACCTCTTCTGGAGATGGGTACATACTAATCACAGCCAATGCCCCCGCCTCTTTAGCCTCTCTGGCAATGTCGCTGCAAAAGCATTGCGTTAAGACAACCTTGCCTGCAAACGAACGAAACCGTTCTGCATTATCATTTACCGACAGCCGTGCGCATTCGCCCCACCTGTCATATATCAACTCTCCTTCTAAATCTGTTACATTTTTTGTGTAGCCGCAGGGAACTACCTCAAATTCTTGCTGCTCCGGAAAGATTATTTCCAGTTTGGCCGAAACAGCCGCGCTAAGATATCCGGAATACCATAATTGCTCATGAGGGATTCCGTATTCAGACAATTTGCTGCAAATATATGCAGATGCAGATTCGGCATCCGGTGATGCGGTCACACGCTTGAGCTTACTGAAGAATAACGCCGTTTCTTTTATGTTTTCTACAGTTATTCCTGCAAGAATACGATCTGTTAACGCTTTTGCTTCTGTTTGTTGCGCCATTTTGCTCTCCTCTTTTTCTTCACAGTCTGAGTAAAATTTCCAGTTTTTCATATTCTACTTCATGGAGAATATGTTGACAATTACAAAAATTACATTGTCCACAATTTACTTTGTAGCTATTGTTACAATACTGCTTTTATGGCTGAACAAGAAAAAGATATCCGCTAAAACTAAGTGCGTATAAATTAAAACCTCCAGCATGGCCTGATTTCATTATGCCATCCAGAAGTTCTCTCTTTAGTGTGTTTGGGTAGTTCTCATCAGTATGGCCTCCTTAAAATTCCTTTCGAGGTATAGTCTCTGTTTTTTCAATTTGTACTGACTGTTTTTCGTCAGGAAACACTGCCGGACAGGCGGTACGCTGTGGCATACGCCGCGCTCTTCTGCGTGGCGGTGGCCATGGTACTGCGGGGCATCCCTTATTGGCTGGGACTGATCGTCATTGTGGCGGCGTTGCTGGTACTGGATCGCCGGGCACTGCTGGGCGTGGACTGGGGACTGCTGGTGATATTCGCGGCGTTCTTTACCTTTTCGGGCAACATGGCGCGGATCGAGCCGGTGCGGGAGCTGTTCCGAAAGTTGCTGGCCCACGGGGTCATGCCAGTGGCGTCGCTGGCCAGCCTGATTACCTTCCGGGAGTACACAAAGCACGTCAAAGGCCAGACGGGGCGCTTCATGGCGCTGTTCTCCGTCATCAGCTTTGGCTTTTTGCCGGCGTAGTGCGCGATACGCTGCGCTCAAGCTCCCGGCAGCATACGCGCATTTTCATGATCCGATTCTCCCCACCCCTCCGAATATATATTATATTGATGAAGGCCTCCGGGTAATTCCCGGGGGCCTTACTTTACATTTTGGAGGAATTTCGCCATGACCACACCTATTCGCGCCTGCTCACGCTGTGGCTGTACCGCCGACAACCTGATCGAGTTCCATGACCGCCTGCTGTGCCCGGACTGTCTGGAGGAAATGACCGAGGTCTGCGTCGACTGCGGCACCCGCTTCTGGAATCGTGAATGCCTGACCAACGACCACGGAGACCCGATTTGCCCCGACTGCTGCGACCGCAATTACACTCGGTGTACCCGCTGCGGCAGCCTCATCTCCCTTGATAACTGCTGGTATCCCTACGACAACGACGACCCCTATTGCAGCGACTGCTGCTCCGACATCGAGAACAGTCCCATCCACGACTACTATTTCAAGCCCCGCCCCATCTTCTACGGCACCGGGCCCCGCTTTTTCGGCGTGGAGCTGGAGATCGACGGTGCCGGTGAGGACAACGAGAACGCCTTGGCGCTGCTGAACATCGTCAACCGAAAGCACTCCTTTGCCTATTGCAAGCACGATGGCAGTCTGGACGACGGCTTTGAGATCGTCACGCATCCCATGTCACTGGAGTACCAGCTCCACGAAATGCCGTGGGATGAGGTGCTGCACGAGGCCGTCGCACAGGGCTATCTCTCTCATCAGGCAGGCACCTGCGGCCTGCACGTCCATGTGTCCCGCAAAACCTTCGGGGATAGCTATGATGCGCAAGACAGTGCTATTGCCAGAGTGCTGTTCTTCGTGGAGTGCCACTGGCGGGAGCTGCTGCGGTTCTCCCGCCGGACGCAGCGCCAGATGGATCAGTGGGCGGCTCGCTATGGTTATCGCGACCAACCCCACGAGATGCTGGAGCATGTTAAGCAAGGCTCTAGGAGCCGGTACACCTGCGTAAACCTGACCAACTGTGATACCATCGAGTTCCGCATGTTCCGGGGTACACTGAAATTCAATACGCTTCTTGCCACATTGCAGATGGTCGATCACATCTGCGATGTGGCAATTTTTCTGTCCGACGACGAGCTGCGGGATCTCTCTTGGAGCAGTTTCGTCAGCGGAATCAAAGAGCCGGAGCTGATTCAATATCTGAAGGAACGGAACCTATATGTCAATGAGCCGATTGCGGCGGAAGGAGAAATCTAATGTGTTGCTTATTTGGTGTTTATGATTACAAGGGTGGCCTGACTGCCGCGCAAAAGCGCCGCCTGATCTCTGCGCTAGCCACTGCCAGCGAGGCACGGGGTACGGATGCCACGGGTATTGCTTACAGCAGCGATGGCCACTTGACGGTGTATAAGCGCCCGTGTCCTGCCCACCTGATGCGCTTCCGCCTGCCGGAGAACACTCGCTGCGTCATGGGACATACCCGCATGACTACCCAGGGCGACGAGAAGCAGAACTGTAATAACCACCCGTTTGTAGGCACGGCGGGTATCCCTTTCGTCCTAGCGCACAACGGAGTCCTTTATAACGACAAGGAGCTGCGGCAGGAGAGGAAACTGCCCGATACCAATATTGAGACAGATTCGTATGTCGCCGTACAGCTACTGGAGCAGCAGGGTAAACTGAACTTCTCCGCCATCCGCACCGCAGCAGAAGCCTTGGAAGGCACTTTGACGCTGACGATCTTGGATAAACGGGATAACCTCTATATCGTTAGGGGCAACAACCCCTTGACCTTATACCACTTCCCGCGGCTGGGTCTATACGCCTATGCCAGCACAGAAGCGATACTGAAGAAGGGCCTCAAGAAGGGGCTGCCCCGCGCAGATCGCCCGGTGGAGGTGGTGATGAAGGAGGGGGATATCCTGCGTATCGACCGCCATGGTCGCTATACCGTGGAGCAATTCGATACCTGCAATCTGTGGAATGGCGCAATGTCCTTCCGTTGGCCGTATTGGGACGTATACGCCGAGGACACGGAGTACGTTCGTGATCTGAAATCCGTGGCCCCTGCCTATGGGTACGATCCCCATGACATTGACGCCTTTCTGCACTACGGCATGTGCCCGGAGGAGATTGAAGAACTGATGTGCAGCGGGGAGATGTGAAACATGAGAATTATTATGGTAGAACCGGAAAGGAGCCCTTATGAAATGGAACTGGAAGATAGCCTTGGAGCTATGCAGCGTTGTGTTGGCGGTACTATTGAAGCTGTCTACGAGCCAGGAGGACGAGGAGCAGCCTTGATCTGCAATGACGAGGGCAAGCTGCTGAACCTGCCGCTGAACCGCGCCCTGCGGGATGAGGAGGGAGAAATTTACGACATCATCGCGGGCACATTCTTCGTTTGCGGCGCCCCGCCGGACAGCGAGAGCTTTGCATCCCTGACGGACGAGCAGGTTGACTACTGGCTGAAGCGCTTTGCCAAACCAGAGTTCTTCGTTCGGGTAAATGGTAAAGTAATCTGCGTCCCGGTGGAGGAACCAGGCAAATAAAAATGTCCCCAATAGGGCGGTTCGAGGCAGAGCCGCTCTACTGGGGCTTTTACATGGATTTCTTTTTGGATGAATAATTGCGGGGATGCTGCTGTACCAGCCTCCCTCACAATTACAGAAAAAGTTATCCCGTATTACTCACAAGAACAGAATGCAGTCTGACCCGCTTAACAAGCACCTTGTGCTTAACACGGGACATCCTTTTTCTGTTCTTGTTCGGTCAGCTGACCAGTTGGGTTTCCAAGGGGAAAAACCTGATAAAGCATTCATATAAGAATCATACCCCTGGCCCCTGGGCAAATGATGGCTACAACCCGAATTGCTTATCCAGCAATTCCCTCGCCGCTTCTTTCAAAACGCCTCGCGCCTCGTCATTCAGGATCTTTCGGAAGGCATGCTCCGTAAGGAGCGCTTTTAGTTCTTTCTCCGTTTCCTTGTATTTCCTTTCTCTGTGCTCCTTTTCTTTTCGCTTCTCTTCTTTACTCTTTCCCTGCTCGTCATCGTTTTCTTTCACTTTACAGAGCACAGACAGATCATACCCATCAAATATGGATGCCCATCTGATCAAATTGCTGGCTTCGGCGCATACCGCCGCAGCATCCGCTCGGGATGTATCATCGGAATACCACATTTTCCAATACTCCGATCGCTTTGCTTCCCATCTTTTTTCATTCTTCAGGATGCGCCCCACAGTTTTGTTCACCGCCTCGGGTCGTTCCTGAAGGAACTGCGCATACTTTCCCAATTGCAGCGGCGAGCCCAGCCTGTAGCTGTTCAAGCTCTCCGGTTGCTTAGTAATGCACGCATTGGCAGCCTCCTGAAGCAGAAAATCCAGCCGGATCAACGGCAGTCCACTGTCACCGGAGCAGTCGGTGCCGCATATCTCCTCCCACGCCTCCCGCTCCTCATGAGAGGCAATAGCGTGACCAAGGACAACAGAAAGCATTTCCCATGCTTCTTTACGGTATTGTGCATCTACTGCCAGCTCACACAGGATGGCCTTCAAAAAGCGCATGGCCGCCACACGCTGCTCAGCATTGGCTTTGTGCAATTTAAGAAGCATGTTGATAAGCCCATCGGTGGTGACTTCCTCTCTGAACCTGCAGGCGTATCGCATATCGGACAGCGTACAAAGCGCCATAAGGGGATGTAGGTACAGATTCGCTTCGCCCATCAGGGCTGACAAGTACGCGGAGATGAGGAGGAAGCATTATGAATAACGCTACTAACACCACAAATTACGGTGTCATCACCAATTTCAATGATCTGCCTCTGGCCCTAACCGTCACGGAAGCTGGACAGGTGCTGCGGGTCGGACGCAATGTGGCTTATGAACTCGTCCGCTCTGGCCAGCTCCGGAGCGTTCGCGTGGGTAAGAACATCCGGATCCCACGGGATGCCCTAGCGGAGTATCTAAAACTGGCGAGTTGATGTGAGGGGGATTTTCCCCCTCACACGCTCATGCAACCACATCGCTGAAGGAGGACAAACATGGCAAGTAATAAGCGTGCTGCCCACGGCAGCGGCACGATCCGAAAAAAGACCGTCACGCGGAATGGGCAGACCTATACCTACTGGGAGGCCCGCATTACCACCGGCTATGACGCCGGCAGCGGGCGGCAGAAGCAGAGGTCCGTCACGGGAAAGACCCAAAAGGAGGTGCGGGAGAAGCTCCAAGCGTTGGCGGTGGAGATTAACACCGGCACCTATCAGGAGCCTTGTAAGATGACGCTGGGCGAGTGGCTGGACCTCTGGTCGGCCAATTATCTGACCGCCTGCAAGCCCCGGACGAAGCAAATCTATGAGAGCGACATCCGGGTACATATTAAGCCGGCGCTGGGCGCGGTCAGGCTGGATGCGCTTATGCCCCACACCGTGCAGACGTTCTACAACGCGTTGGCGGCAGGAAAGGGTGATAAGCCGGGCCTGTCGCCCAAGACCATCAAAAACATCCATGGCGTGCTGCATCAGGCGCTGAAGCAGGCCGTTCTTAACGGCTATATCCGCACCAATCCTGCGGATGCCTGCACCCTGCCGCGCGGTCAGAAAGCAGAGATCAAGCCGCTGGACGAGGACGACGTAACCGCCTTTATCCGGGTCATTCAGGGGCATCCCTTCGAGGATCTTTTTTTGACCACGTTGTTCCTCGGCCTGCGGGAGGGCGAGGCGCTGGGCCTGACTTGGGACTGCGTGGATCTGGACAGCGGTGTGATCACCGTGAACAAGCAGCTTCAGCTTCACCAGGAAAAGGGCCTTGCAGCCTACGAGCTGGTTCCCACCAAAAACAGCCGCAGCCGCACATTGGTAGCATCCCCTACGGTGATCGCCCACCTGCGTCACCGCAGGGCAGAGCAGACACAGCAGCGCCTGCTGGCGGGATGTGCGTGGGAGAACAGCAATCTGGTATTCACCGACGCACTGGGCCATCATCTGACCAAGCCTACCGTATACCGCCACTACAAGAAGGCGGTGGCCGCCATTGGCCGTCCGGACGCCCGGTATCATGACTTGCGGCACAGCTACGCGGTAGCGGCCATCAGCTCCGGCATTGACATTAAGACAGTGCAGGGCAACCTGGGCCACGCCACCGCCGCCTTCACACTGGATGTCTACGGCCATGTGACCGACCGCATGAAGCGTGAGAGTGCCGATAAGATGGAGGATTTCATCCGCCGTGTATCAGAAGGTTGAATATCACCGCAATTTCCCTGCTGCGCAGCGCAACGGAATTGGGTACTATCAATCCCGTGACTATATTGCAAAAAGCTGCCGTGCGGGTCATGTGACCGATGCGTAAGGATACCCCTCTGTTCAGCCGCCAGAGGGGTATTTTCACGGCTAAAGGGAAAAAATAAGGGAAAACACGAAAAAATCACATAAGAAAAACCTCGTAACCGGCATGGTTACGAGGTTTTCATCTGGAGGTGACACCCGGATTTGAACCGGGGAATGAGGGTTTTGCAGAAAATAAGCTAAATATGGTAGAATGCCATTGAGGTGATCGAATGATAGTTGCTAAAACTACAACAGTCGAGGAGATCATGGCTGAATGGCTGGAAAAAGTTGAACGGCCAAACTTAAAACCATCAAGCTTTGATCGGAAGGAAAATTCCTGTAAATGGCAAGTCTTTCCATATATCGGTAAGATTCCTGCAAAAAAACTTTGCAACGATGATATAGAGGATCTTATCCAGACATTATTGGCCAAGGGGTATTCGCATTCTACGATTAAGAAAGCGGTTGAGGCAATCGGCGCCTGCTATCGCTATTATAGGCTGCATCATAAGCTGACCAACACGCCTACAGACGGTGTTCGTATCCCGTCTGGAGGGCGAAATCGGATAAAGCGCATAAGATTTTACTCTTTGGATCAACTGCAAATGATTCAAAAAGAGTGCTTGAGGAAGCACGAGAATGGCACCATGGTATATCCGCAAGGGGATCTGCTTGTGATCCTCATTAACACCGGCATGAGAGTGGGCGAGCTGCTTGCGCTCACCTGGAACGATGTGGACTTGTGCCGGCGCATTATAACGATCGACAAAAATGCGATCCTCATCAAAAATCGTGGGTCAAGTCAAGATAAACGCTATACCCAGATTATCCAAGACAGCACGAAAACAACATCAGGTGTGCGGACAATTCCGATGAACAATGAGGCATACGCAGCTTTTTCGAGGCTGACTGCCCTCTATGGCAAGCGCGGTCTGATTGCGAGAAGTCGCAACGGAAAGCCGTTGCTGGTAGGCAATATCGAACGGACACTAAAGCGGGTGCTGCAAAACCTCGGATTTCCTGAGGATTATTAGTACAATGTACACGCCCTGCGGCACTCCTTTGCGACGAACCTTTTGTCAAAAGGAGCAGACATCAAAAAAGTGTCTGAGCTTTTGGGACATAGCAGCGTGAACATTACTTATGATTATTACATCCATTTTTTGCCAAAAGATTATTCTGATACGGTTAGACTTTTAGATTTTACTGAATAGGAAGTAAAAGCAGCTCTGCAAAGCAGGGCTGCTTTTCATATATGTTGCCCCAGACTGAATCATATACATACAACTTCGTCTCAAGTTGAGACGAAGTTGTAAACTATATCGGCCGAGCAGCGCATGAACTGCAAGGCCGGTCGGGTGAAAGCCCGGTCCTCCTGGTTTTGGGAGGGCAGCCTGTGCGCACTTGGCTGCCCTCCTGAATTAAATCGGGAGGGATAACTTTAAAAAGAAAAAACAGGAGGAAAAAAACATGAAAATCATCAGTATCGTAAACCAAAAGGGCGGCGTCGGCAAGACGACCACCACTATCAATTTGGCCGCTGGCCTTGCCAAAGAGGGCAAGCGTGTCCTGGTCGTTGACCTGGATCCCCAGCGCAATGCCACCACGACGCTCAACCGGGGTGAATACCAGGGCGTCAGCATTAACGATCTCATCTACTTTGCGGTGTCCGGCACTCCCTATGATATCAACTATTACATCCAGCGGAACGATCACGAGGAAGTGGACTTCATTCCGGCCTCCCCTGTTCTCAGCTCTGCACCCGGTATCCTGGCAACTGATCGCGACGGCAGCACCGTGCTGTCGCGGATCTTCCGAACGCCGTATTTTGAGAAATACGACTTTATCCTGTTGGACTGTAAGCCGTCGCTGGATCTCCTGGTAATCAATGCGTTGGCAGCCAGTCACGAGCTGCTGGTGCCGGTGGAGCCGGAGGACTACGCCGTGGATGGGCTCGCTGATCTGCTCTCTACGTTCAATCGGATCCACGAATCGTTTAACGAACTGCTGGAGATCAACGGTATCCTGGTGACCCGTGCCAACATGACCCGCAAGCGGACGGGTGAGATCATCCAGCAGCTCCGTGAAGTGTTTGGCGATCTCGTCTATGAGACGGTGATCCCCAATCTTGCCGAGGCAGCCAAAGCGCAGGATGCCCGGAGCAGCATGGTCAACTTCCAGGAGAGCCGTCGCTTAGGCGGCCTGTATATGACGCTGACGGAGGAGGTGCTGCAGCGTGCTTGATTCGCTTGAACGGATTAAGAAGCAGGGCTTGCAGCCCACTTCGGCACCTGCACCGGCCGCTGCGGCCGGTGCGCCCATAGATATGTATGAACGGCTGAAACGAGGTGCTGCTAATGGCAGAAAAAACATTATATCGCTTAAATGATGATATTTCTTTTCGAAAATGCTCTTTATTCGATGACGATCTACTAACATTTGGAGATTGCACAAACTTCCATACGGTGGAAAGGAATTGGAGAACTTATTACTGTTGTAATCAAGACGGAATTCATTTTCATTGTACAAAACACCCTGAAATTGAACTTGAATTTGATGGTTCAGGGTATGACTGCGGCTCATTTGTGGTGAATGGAACAGCAGTTGTAGGAAAGGAGAAGAAAGTCCGTATAACCGCTGAAAATCAACACAAAAAGGAGCTGATTTTTATGAAATCACTATTTGAGCAAAAGGGAGGCACATACCGGCAAGAGGGCGATTATCTCATTCCAAACCTCTCCTTGCCAGATGAGCCGGACTATCAGATCGGCAAGTACGGGCGTATGCGCCGAAGCTATCTGAAAGAGTATCATCCTGTCCTCTATGCAAACTATCTCACGAGCGGAACGCTGCATCGGCACCTTGCGGAGATCGACCAAACCTGCAACGAGCGCATGGCAATCATCGTTTCTGCTATGGCGAAGCAAGATGGTTTAACCGAAACTCTGAAAGCCGCTGACCAGATGGAATGGGTACGTCGCATGAACAGCATCCGCAGCCGTGCAGAGGAAATCGTTCTGACCGAGCTTGTATATGCCTGATAAAATGCCCGTTATTGGCGACATGGCCGATAACGGGTATTTTTACGCTTTAGTCCTTTTGTTCCGTGCTGGCTACCAGCCGGTCAAAGTCGCTCTGATATAGCCGATCCTGAATGACACGGTATTGCTCAAACTCGCTTTCTGCAAAGGCTTTTGCAATGGCAGCGGTGACCTTTCCCTTATCTCGCAGAATCTCTGCATCATTGAATTGCAGAAAAGCGTCCAGCTTGGAGGCCCAATCTGCCATGGTCATAGGAATATGCCGTCTGGCCTGCCGCGTAGCATAGTCCAGATACATGGTGACGATTTCGTTCAGCTCCTGCATTTCATCCATGGATAAGTAATTCTTCGCAACGGACACATCTGCCTTGACGATTTTGCCATCAGGAGCATTTTTCCATGAGGTCAAACCCATATGCTCCTTGGTATGATCGGCTCGTGCCATGATGACTTCTGCCGCCGTGCTGCCATGGACGGCATAGTGCATCTTATTCTGAACTGTAGCAAAGAAATCCTTTGTAGTCTGGCTATCGAGGGAGTAGTCTACAGCGGTGGCGTAAATATCCGTGATTTTCTGGTAAAAGCGCCGTTCACTGGCTCGAATCTCCTGAATCTCGGAAATCAGATGGTCGAAGTAGTCCTCATCAAAAATCTGCCCGTTGATGAGCCTGCTCTTGTCCAGTACATAGCCCTGCTTGGTGAAGGTGTCCAGCACCTTGGTTGCCCACTGGCGGAACTGCGTGGCTCTGCCGGAATTGATCCGATAGCCTACGGCTATGATGGCGGCCAAAGAGTAGAACTTATAGTGATAGGTTTTTCCGTTATCCGCAACTTGTGCAAAATTTGCACAAGTTGCATCTTCGGACAATTCACCACATTCATATACATTTTTCAGATGCTTTGTCACAACGCTTCGGTCTACATCAAAAAGCTGTGCAATGGCCTTTTGTGTCAGCCAGACATCGTGATCCTGTACCCGTACCTCAATGCCATCCTCATGGGCATCTTTCGTGAACACAAGGAAATCCACTGTGCTGTTTCGGATTTGCAGCTTATCCTTCTTGGCGTCTGTCATGTCGATTCACCTCAATCTTCTTCGCTGGTTTTCTTCCCCCGGCTCTTGTAGACATTATACTGATTCTTGCACCGTGGACTGCAAAAAGCGGAATTGGATCGGCTGCTCAGGAATACCTTCTGGCAGTGCTTGCACAGCCGCAGGGGCTTCTCCCCATCCACCAGCATAAAGCTGAACATCATCTGCACGCCCAGCAGCAGGGAGTGAAAGTCCCAATAGATGGTTGGCTTGTCCAGCAGTTCGATATGATAGCTGGGCGCAATGCCGCCGAAAGCGGCCATGCCCTTGCGATACAGGTTCCGGGTGTCCTCATCGATCAGGTCATAATCGTTGTAATATAGAATGGAGGTGGTCAGCGTAAAGGCCCAGTCCTTGAACTGCTGCGCCACCCAGTCATAGGCTTCAGCGTACTCCCTTTGAAAGCTCATGGTTTTCGCCATGGGTTCATCCGCAAAGGTCATGGTCAGCGCCACCATTGTTCGGTCGCCGGACACGCTCCAGCTGGACTCAACACCTCGTTTCACCACATCCAGCTGGTCAAATGGATAGAACAGCGCCAGATAGTCCTCGGTTTCCATGGACTCTGCCTTGATAAAGTGGTTTTTCGGCAGATACACCTTCTCATAGTCCATGAAAGACGGCGTGGTGGGCAGTGCTGTCATCAGGCCCAGCAGACCGTAATGGGTCACAAATTCCAGAATGGCCTTCTGCACCTCGTCCTCCGGACTGCGGTTCATCATCAGCATCCCCACATTCAGCGCATCCAGCACGATTCCCGGCGCTTCCTTCAGGGGATTATAGATGTCGGGCTTGGCATTCTTCCCCGGCGTGATATACTGCTTTCCGTCTGCGGCGGTTTTCAGTTCATAGCGGTCATACCGCACCCAATGGGAACGGGACTGCTCAAAGAGATTCTTCATGGCGCTGTTCCTCTCAACTCGTAATCCAACTATATATTAACCATATTACTATTGTATCAACCGTCCTTGGCTTCGTCAAGGGCGGCTTTTTTCTTTCTCGGAGGTGTTTTGTTCTCCGGGCGAATTACCACATTCTTACCCATGGTTTGCAGCAGATCTCCAAATACACGGAAAAACTCCTGTTCCCGCAGCGTCAGGCTGACGCCCGCCTCCTGCTTTTCCTGCAAATGCTGGTAGAACGCTCTTTGCAGCTTTTTGTGGATAGTAGTGCGCAGCTTACGGATGTTCCGGTCAGATTGCCCTCGTAGTGCTGCCAGTTTGGTAGCGCTGTATAGCCGCAGAGAGAGAAAATACAGCACTTCCTTATGCTCCTCGCTGAGATTCCGAACCATGTTGGAGATAAATTCATCCGCCGTCAGCTCGTGCATCTCATAGGGGCAGTCAAAAAGAATGTCAAGAAAGAAGCCGCTGCAAAGCTGGCGATATTCGGGATCATTCATCCAAAGCGGCACGATTCTCGGCTCCGGCACAGCCTGAAACTCCAGCGGCACATCGCCCCGCAGGTTTTCGTGGTCCCGCTCCCGCCGCTCCCGGTTTCGGTCCAGCCTGTCCCACTCGGCAATGACGCCTTGGAAATCCTTCAGTGTCCGGGCAGATTCCTCCGTGCGCTTTAGCGCCTCTGCGAGAATTTCCCGCTTCAGCCGTTTATCGCTTTTCGGTGCAGCTTCGTCTTCCTCGTCCTCATCCTCCAGTTCGGCGGCATAGTCTCTGGGATGCTCGTCCTGCTCCAGCTCGCTTTCCAGCTCCAGCGTGCGTTCCTCCGCCAGCGCTTCTTCCAGACGCTCATCCTCCGGCGCAACATCGGAAGTGTCTGCCCAATCGGCAAAGCCATCCTCGGCCAAATCAAGGGCTTCATCTTCGCTCAGCTCTTCAGATTCTTCCTCATCCGAAAGATCATCGTCAAGCAGCAGCTCATCCTCCCATAAATCCATGACGGCTTCACCTCCTGAAAAAATATTTTTCTTTTTCTCAAAAAACAGTTCCGATTTACACCTCGTTTTTCTCCTATTAGTGAAAGGGTAATCTAAACGCAAGTTACTAAGGTTACTTTCTTAAAACACAGAGGACAGAAAGGAGAAATTAGTATGGAAAACCCGCGCAAAGACATAGTTGGCTTACAGCCAACGGAACCAAGCACATTATACCAGAAACCAATCCATCACGCAAGGAGGGAGTCTATGGAGCAAACGAAACATGAGCAGTTCATCATCCGACGCATCGGCGGCACCACCTACAAGGTCAGGGTCGCGTTCAGCGAAACAGCAGCGGAGACTATGGAGGAAAAGATTCTGCGGATGATCCGCAATGAAGGGGTTACAATTGACGGCACTTATGGTATAATGGAAGCACCACAAATGAGCCGTCAGTCTGAAAGGAGCGCCGAATGCGCATGAAACAGACTGAGGAAAAAATCACCGCTCTGTATGAGCGGCTGAGCCGTGACGATGACAACGCCGGTGACAGTAATTCCATCGTGAATCAGAAAAAATACCTCGAAAGCTACGCCCAGCAGAGGGGCTACACAAACTGCCGCCACTACACCGATGACGGCTGGAGCGGCGGCAACTTTGACCGTCCCGCATGGAAGCAGCTGGTGGCAGACATTGAGGCCGGGAAGGTGGCCCATGTCATTGTCAAGGATATGAGCAGGGCCGGTCGTGATTATCTGCAAACCGGTTTTTACACGGAGATGTTCTTCCGGCAGCACAGTGTCCACTTTGTGGCTATCGCCAACGGCGTGGACAGCGACGACCAGAACAGCAACGAATTTGCACCCTTCCTCAATATCATGAACGAGTGGTACCTGCGCGATCTGAGCCGCAAGCAGAAAACTGCCATTCGTGTCAAGGGGGAATCCGGCAAGCCCACCACCAACTGCGCCATCTATGGCTACAAGAAAGACCCGGAGAACAAGTACCACTGGCTGATCGACGAGGAAGCGGCTGCCGTGGTGCGGCGTATCTTCCAACTGACCATTGAGGGCAAAGGCCCCTACGACATCGCCCGTATTCTGTTCGATGACAAGATTGACACCCCTGCGGTCTACTTCGGCAAGCAAAACAAAGGCGTCTGGAAAAGCAAGGAGGAGTTCCCCAATCCCTATAACTGGAGCGGCTACATCGTCGGGCAGATTTTGTCCAAGCCGGAGTATATGGGTCATACGGTGAATTTCCGTTCCCACAAGCAGTCCTACAAGGATAAAACGCCCATCATGAATCCGCCGGAGGAATGGCTGATTTTCGAGAACACCCATGAAGCTATCGTAGACACAGAAACATGGGAGCTGGCACAGAAGCTGCGGAAAACACCACGGCGGCATGACACGCTGGGTGAGGCCAATCCGCTGACGGGACTTGTGTTCTGTGCCGACTGCGGGGCAAAGATGTATAACCATCGGTCACGGGGAACAGAAAGTAAGCCTTATGCTACCACATTCTTGCTCTTACCTCTATCCCAACTATTGACATAGAGCCGCACAAATTAAAAGGAGCACGGTCGTGACTGACCGTGCTCCTTCAGCGTCGCTTGCGATGCGTAGCCACAGATGAAATCTGTGCTAAAGGGGTTCGGGAATTTTATCCCAGACAAGCGATTTATGAGTCCCTGCTGCGGCAGGGGCTTATAAATTTTGCACGAGTGGGTACCGCCGTGCATTGCTTGCTAAGACCGTTTTCCCACTATGCTCCGTTCCACGGAAGTGGAAATATCTCTGTCTGCTTACTTAACTTAGGCTTTCAAACATAATTATTCGCCCATTGGGAGAAGAAGTTTTTGCCCGACATATATCAGATTCACATCTTTGATATTGTTGAGTTCAATGATGATATTAATGTTTGTTTTATAATCAAGACCATGCTCTGAGCAGATTTTTGCAAGCGTATCTCCTTCAACAACGGTGTATGTGATAAATTTTGCTTCATCTGATTCCTGTTTACTGTTCTCCACAAAAGCCTTCAATTCCTCCAAAACTTTCTCTTGATTTTGAAGCGTAATTTCATGGTTTTCAAGCATCTCTATCAGATCAGCAGCAGTTGTCTGTCCCGAACTATCAAGAATGCCATTTACCAGTTGCTCTTGCAATTTTTCAATTGTATCCGCTTGGCTATTGATTACATCTCCCTGTTCTGAGAGATCATTCAATATTTCTTCTTGCCTCTTGAGCTGCTCCTCATACTTTCCATTTAAGGAGAAAACGAAACACGCAAGAAATACGGTTGAAGCACAGAGCAAAGCCGTCAAAATTGTCGTAACTTTGGAACTTCTCGTAGGAGGCAATTCTGCCTTTTTTACTTTTGGCTGCTCAATCTTAATCGACTTGCCAATATCATCATAAATGTAATAACCCTTGAGTTTTTCAATCTTTCCGTTTTTCCACTGAAAAAATCCTCTAAGGTTTTGAATTGGGTCGATCACATATGCAATTTGAAACGGTAAATTAAAAAAGTTCTCATGGATAAACAGGTCGTAGTTTGACAAGAAAATCCCGTAGTTCGGATGAGTGTGCTGCCATCCTATGATTCGCTTGTTTGGATAAAGCCGCTCATGCTCAGAGTGAATATAGTCCCAAGTCTCATGCGTGAAAGTGAGTGTCGATGCCGAAGCATCTGTATACTTTGCTTCTATGTACTCTGAAATAACTACATGGGTCTTGCCAAGTTCTTGGCAGTAGTCACCGATAAGAATGCTTCCGAGTTCTTTGCTTGTATCTGATAAAGACAGCTTTTCTAAAGCCTTATAAACACTCTGTTTGATATAGACTTTTACATCATCATTTTCAACCTCACCAAAAGTGAGGAAATTCATCGGAAGCTGTATGCTATCCTGCTTATCAGAACTTTCTTCTTGAATTTCAATCTCAAAGTCCTTGTCCAATGCGGCACCTCCTTCATATGGAAAGTATTACAGTAAGCAACACATATGCTCTTTTCCATACGAAATATGATTCTTCACCAAAATCGCCTTCAGCGTCAGTTCTATGGAAAATGATCCATTTACAACCATCGGAGCATAAAGCAACAATTCTGGTGTCGTATCCGCTTTGGAAAGCTGTTCCAACGCGATATATGCATTATAGAAGGACTTTGCCTCGTAGACTAAAAAATCCGAACGCATCAGATCACCCGCACACGCTTGGTGATGTCGTTTGCATCCTCCGGCATATAGAGCTTGAAAATCTCGAACACGTTGATCTTCTCCGGGCTGGATGCAAAGCCGGAATCGCGGAAAACGGCGCGGAGCGGCTTGCGCTTGGCGATTTCCTTGACCACGCTTTCGGGGATGTTTGCGTCAAAGCAGGCAATCAAATCGCCGTCGTTGTAGGTGTGGACGGTGCAGCCGTCGATTTGCTCGGAAGAATACGGCAGGGACAGCGGCAGACCCCAGTCAATCAGGCAGCCAAACAGCAGATCGAGGTCGGTGCGGTCATCCTTGATGTTGGATTCCAGTCCGGCAAGCATCCCCTGATCGTAGTCATCGGGCGCGTAGTAGACGTCCTTCATGTTGGTATCATCCAGCCTGAGGACGCGGAAACCAACGTCGAGGTCTTGTGTGGTCATGGGGCTTTCGGATTTAATCTTGTCTCCGGCACGGCGAATGCGCTCTTTGCCGATTTCGCAGATGGTCTTGTAACCGGCTTTGTAGGCTTCGCTTGCTTCGTCGCACTTTTCGGGCAGCTGCACCATGATGAACTTGCGGTGTCCGCCGTCTTCGGCGTTCAGTTGCATGACGGCATGGGCAGTGGTGGCAGAGCCGGAGA
>CAMEER010000019.1 GCA_945915065.1 uncultured Clostridia bacterium
TCCCGGGTTTCCGCCTTGCGGCACTGGCCGCCCAGCAGATGCATCATCAGCTGCTCGCCGTAGCAGATACCCAGTACGGGCACGCCCATCTCAAACAGCGCTTTATCCACCATGGGAGCGTTGGGCTCGAAGACCGTGGCGGGGCCGCCGGTGAAGATCAGGGCGTCAGGCGCAAAAGCGCGGACCTCCTCCATGGACATACGGAAGGACTTGATCTCGCAGTATACGCCGCACTCACGGACACGGCGGGCCACCAGCAGGTTATACTGGCCGCCGAAATCCAGAACCAGTACTTTTTTCATCTCAGTCGTCCTCCCGGAAGGTAATGCCGTCCTCGGCGCTGGCGGACTCGATGACGGCCAGCGCCTTATAGGGTACGTCCTTCATGGCGCGGAACTTGTCGCCGCCGCCCTGGAAGCCCTTTTCCACCGCCACGCCGATGCCCACCAGCTGGGCGCCGGCCTTTTTGACGATATCCACCAGACCGCCCATGGCGTAACCGTTGGCCATAAAGTCGTCGATGATCAGCACACGGTCATCTTTGCTGAGCCACTCCTGAGACACCAGCAGCGTCACTTTTTTCTTATAGGTATAGGAGAAAATCTCACTCTGAATCAGGCCGCTTTCGATGTTATCACTCTTGGCCTTTTTGGCAAACAGCATAGGAACGCCGTATCTCTCCGCGCATGCCGTGGCCAGCGCGATACCGCTGGCTTCCGCCGTCAGTACCACCGTGACCTTACTGGTATCAAAATACTTGGCAAACTCATCTGCAATATCACCCAGCAGCTTGGTGTCTACCCGGTGATTGAGAAATCCGTCAATCTTAATGATATTACCCGGCAGTACCTTGCCCTCGCGACGGATGCGTTCCTTTAACTGTTCCATATGAAAAGACCCCCTCATATTAGTTTTCTTTATCATAACCCCGCGGACAGAGAATTACAACTGACAAATACCATAACTTTTTCGTCATAAAGTCAGGTGATTTGACACATCAGACAAAGAAAAGCACACCTTATCAGAAGCATAAGGTGTGCTTTTTACGAATCATCAGAAACGGAACACAATACCCACCACCGCGGCTGCTCCGATAAACACGATGGGATGCAGTTTTTTGGTAACAGGCACCCAGCGGGTCAACACCAGAATCACCGCCGCCAGCACCAGTTCCTTCCACCGGAAGAGTGCAAGACCGGAAGCGCCGGTGTCCACCAGGCTCAGCAGCACCACGCCGATACCGGCGGAAGCCACCATGGCGGTGGAGGCAGGCCGCAGGCCATAGAAGGCCGCGTCCACAAACCTGTTGCTGCGGAACGCCTTGAGAAAGCTGGCCACAATGAGGATCACGATGACGGACGGTGTCACCAATCCCAGTGTAGCCACCACCGCGCCAAGAACGCCCGACGTCTCAAAGCCCACATAGGTGGCCATATTAACGCCTACCGGCCCCGGCGTAGACTCGCTGACAGCCAGCATATCCGCCAGCTGGGCTTGCGTGAACCAACCGGTGCGATCTGCCATATCCGACAGGAAGGGCAGCGTGGCCAACCCGCCGCCGATGGC
This sequence comes from uncultured Clostridia bacterium, assembly GCA_945915065.1. Lineage (GTDB taxonomy): Bacteria > Bacillota > Clostridia > Oscillospirales > Oscillospiraceae > Vescimonas. The sequence continues at coordinate 1,567 of CAMEER010000019.1, forward strand.
AAACAGGCCCGTTTTGAAAAACTCATAGAAAAGCTTCAGGTAGATCATTTCCTGGCACCTCCCACGCAGCGGATGATGATACCCGCCACCGCCGCCGCCAGCACAAACAGTACCGGCGACAGGTCCGTCAGCAGTGACCCGGCCAGTACCGCCGCAAAGATGAGGGCGCCCCACACGTCTTTGACCGCGCCCTGCCACAGTTTGACCGTGGCGTTAAGGATCAGCACGCACACGCATACCCGGATCCCGGCAAAGGCGTTCTGCACCCACTCCAGATGAGAAAAGCTGGTGATCAGGCCCGCCAGCAGCGTGATGATGACCAATGAAGGGAACACCATACCCAGCGTGGCCACGATACCGCCCCAGACGCCCTTTCGCTTCTGGCCGATGAACGTGGCGGTATTGACGGCAATGATGCCCGGCGTACACTGGCCGATGGCAAAATAATCCGTCAGTTCCTCGTCGGTGGCCCAGCCCTTGTTCTCCACCACCTCACGCTGCAAAATAGGCAGCATGGCCATGCCGCCGCCAAAGGTCATGACGCCCACCTTGGCGAACGTCAGAAACAGCTCCCATAATTCTTTTAACATACAGCACCTCTAATCCTCACGCCTTACGACTCCGCATAGCCGTACAGCCCCCGCACCGACACCTCTCCGTAGCGCAGCGTCTCCACTTCTCCGGTATCATGCCGCACCACAAGGCCGTATTGACTGTCGATATCCAGCGCCGACACCTGCTGTCCGGTCTGTAAGATCTGCACCCGGCGGCCCAGCGTCAGGCACAGCTTTCGGTATTCATCCATATAGGTCTCCGGTGCGCACAGATGCCGGAACGCCTGCCGCAGCGCATCCGTCAGCGCCGTTTCCAGCGCCGCGTCGTCCACCGGATAGCCCTGCGCCGCCAATGATGTGGCGATCTGTGCCACATCGGGGGAAAAATCGGACGGCTGCTGCCGCAGGTTGACCCCCAGACCGATCACCACATGATCCACACCGCCGCTGCCGGTCAGAACCGTTTCCGTCAGCAGTCCCGCCAGCTTTTTCCCGTGCAGCACCAGATCGTTGGGCCATTTGATGGCCACCGGCGCGCCGGTGACACGGCGAAGTGCCGATGCGGCGGCTGCCGACGCCATGGCTGTCAGCGGCAGCAAGCCCTCCGGCGACGCCACAGGATGCCACAGCATGGACAGATAGAGCCCCATACCCGGCGGCGATTCGAACCGGCGGCCCAGCCGTCCCCGGCCGGCTGTCTGCTGCCGGGCGATGACGGCGGTCCCGTCGGGAGCGCCCTCCATGGCAAGGGCCCTGCACACCGTATTGGTGGAATCCACCGTTTCATAGCGATAGATCTTCGGCTGTTCCATAAAGCGGCACCTCCCTCCATTCGTCGCCCCATATTATCACGTTTTCCTCCGGCAGTAAAGTAAAAAATCATCAAGCGCTCTTGACAGCACCGCCGGCGGCAAGGTATGATGACTCCATTCTTTTCCTTGACAGGAGGGCGAAACTATGTCTGCACGCAAACTGGTCTATACCGCGCTGTTTGTCGCTCTGACGGCGGCCGGCGCGTTTCTGAAGATCCCGCTGGGCGTCTCCTCCATCACGCTGCAATTTCTGTTCACCGCCATGGCCGGCGTCCTGCTGGGCGCAGGCGGAGGCGCGCTGAGTCAGGCGGTGTATGTGGCGCTGGGATTGCTGGGTCTGCCCATCTTCACCACCGGCGGCGGCTTCGGCTATGTGCTGCAGCCCACCTTCGGCTTTCTGCTGGGACTGATCCCCGCCGCCGCTGTCATCGGCGCGATGACCCGGCGCAGCGCCTCTCCGGTGCGCATCGCGCTGGCCTGCGTGGTTGGCCTGGCGGTGCTGTACGCCATCGGCGTGCCCTATATGGCGCTGATCCTCAACGGCTATATGGGCAAAGGGATGAGCGTTTCCGGGCTTCTGTGGGCGGGGATGCTGCCCTTCCTGCCTGGCGACGCCATCAAGATCGTGATCACCGCGGTGCTGTGTCCCCTGCTGCGCCGGCGCATCGGCGCGAAATAAGCCCGTGTATTTACAATACTTTCCGCAAATGCTATCATAACATACAAAACATACAAACTCTTTCGCAAAGGAGCGGTCCTTCATGGAGCTGCACGCCAAGCTGATACGCTCACAACTGAATTTCTTCAAGCCCTTTGTGGCCAACTGCTCGCTGGAGATGACCCGAAAGGGACAGGACAAACTGGGCGAGTTGATGGCGGCGCTCCACAAGCGGGAGGTCTTGGCCAAGGAACATGATTTCGGCCGCTTTCAGGGGGCGTGGATCATGCCCCGGGACGAACGGCGCAGCGGCGTGGTGCTGTATCTCCACGGCGGCGGCTACACCTGCGGAGGACTTGAATACGCCAAAGGCTTTGCCTCCACACTGGCGTCGGAGTGCGGCGTGCGCACCTTCTGCGCCGCCTACCGCCTTGCGCCGGAGAATCCCTATCCCGCCGCGCTGGATGATGCGCTGGAGGCCTACCAATATCTGCTGAAAAAAGGCTATGCCGCCCGCCAGATCATGCTGTGCGGCGAAAGCGCCGGCGGCGGTCTGATCTATGCCCTGTGCCTGAAGCTGAAGGCACTGGGTCTGCCGCTGCCCTGCGGCCTTATCGGTATCTCACCCTGGACGGATCTGAACGGCACCGGCGCGTCCTATGAAATAAACAGGGAAGCCGACCCCTCCATGACGCCGGAGCTGCTGCAGTTTTATGCCAAATGCTACACCGACGACCCCGACGATCCCTTCTGTTCGCCGCTGTACGGCGACCTGACGGGTCTTCCCCCCTCCCTTCTGTTTGTGGGAGGCGATGAGGTGATGCTGGACGATACCCGGATGCTCCATGAAAAGCTGCTTGCCTGCGGCTGCCGCAGCCGGATGATCGTGGCGCCGGAACGGTGGCACGCCTATGTGCTGTACTGTCTGGCCGAAAATATGCAGCAGGATTTTGAGGCCATCAACCGCTTTATGGATAAGGTACTCTCCCCTGCCCGGAGCCTGCGGTGGATGCGGCTGGACAACGCCGCCAAGATCTATCCCGCCGCCAAGCGGCGCAACTGGAACAACTTTTTCCGCATCTCCGCCACGCTGACCGAGCCGGTGGATGTGGCCGTTCTGCAGACGGCACTGGATGTGACGGCCCGCCGCTTTCCCTCCATTGCCGTGCGGCTGCGGCGGGGCATGTTCTGGTACTATCTGGAGCAGATCCCTCAACCGCCCGCCGTTCAGCCGGAAAAAAGCTGTCCGCTGTCCCACGTTCCTTTCCACGAGGTGCGGCAATGCGCCTTCCGTGTACTGGTCTATCATAACCGTTTTGCCGTGGAATTTTTCCACGCCCTTACCGACGGCACCGGCGCTCTGATCTTTTTCAAGACGCTGCTGGCGGAATATCTCAGTCAGAAGCACGGTCTGACCGTCCCTGCGGAGGACGGTGTGCTGGGCCGTTTGGAGGAACCCGGTGAGGAGGAGCTGGAGGACAGCTTCCTGCGCTACGCCGGGGATGTGAAAGCCAGCCGAAAGGAAGCCACCGCGTGGCATCTGAGCGGTACACCGGAGACGGACGGCTTTAAAAATCTTGTGACCATGATGATCCCCGCCGAGCAGCTGAAGGCCTGTGCCAGACAGTACGGTGTCACGGTGACGGAGCTGCTGTGCGCCGCCATGATGCAGGCCATCTGCCAATTGCAGGCGGAGAAGGTGCCCCAGCGCCGGCGGCGCAAGCCGGTGAAGGTACTGCTGCCGGTGAACCTGCGGAACCTCTTTCCCAGCAAGACGCTGCGGAACTTTGCCTCGTATATCACGCCGGAGATCGATCCCCGCATGGGCGACTACAGCTTTGCGGAGATCTGCGCCGCCGTGCATCACAGGATGGGGCTGGAGAACAATCCCCAGACCATGCGGGCCAAGTTTGCCGCCAATGTGGCCAGCGAACGCTCGCCGCTGCTGCGGGTAATGCCGTTATTTATCAAGAATCTGGCCATGAAGGTGGTATTCGACACGGTGGGCGAGTGCAAATCCTGCCTGTGCCTGTCCAATCTGGGGGTGGTGCGTCTGCCGGAGGTCATGGTGCCCTATGTCTCCCGGATGGATTTCATCATTGGCGTGCAGGCCAAAGCCCCCCACAACTGCGGCGTTCTCACATGGAACGACACCGCATATATCAACTGCATCCGCAGCATTCGCGAACCGGAGCTGGAGCTGCATTTCTATCAGGTTCTGCATCGGCTGGGGCTCCATGTAACGGTGGAGAGCAATCAGCGCTGACAAGGCGCGGGAAAGGAGCGTATTTTCATGTTTTGTGTCAAATGCGGCGTGGCGCTGGCGGACAGTGAAAAGGTCTGTCCCCTGTGCGGCACCCGTGTCTTTCACCCTGATCTGCCGCAGCCGCAGGGGGATCCGCCTTACCCGCCTGATCCCCGAAACCACAGCGAGGAGGTCAGCCGCTCCGGTGTGCTGTTCATCCTGACGGTGCTGGCGCTGCTGCCGGCGATCCTGTTCATCCTCTGCGACTGGCGGATCAACGGCTCCATCATCTGGTCGGGATACGCCTCCGGCGGCGTGGCGCTGCTGTATGTGATCGTGGCGCTGCCCCTGTGGTTCCGCCGTCCCAACCCGGTGATCTTTGTGCCCATCGACTTTGTGGCCATCGGACTGTACCTGCTGTATATCAACTTTGCCACCGGCGGGCACTGGTTCCTGTCTTTCGCCTTCCCGGTCACCGGCGCCATCGGCCTGCTGGTCAGCGCCATGGTGGCGCTGCTGCGGTATCTGCCGAGCGGGCATCTGTATGTGATCAGCGGCGCGGTGCTATGTGCCGGAGGGCTGGCGGTTCTGATCGAGTTCCTGATCAACTTTACCTTCCGGCTGCACGAAACCTTCTTCTGGTCCCTCTACCCCCTGACCGCCGGCGTGATCCTGGGCGGCATGCTGCTGGTGGTAGCCATCTGCAAGCCCCTGCAACGGTCGCTGCACCGGAAATTCTTCATTTAGCACACGCAAAAGCCGTGTACCCAACATAAACGGGTACACGGCTCTTATGTTATTCCAGTGCGTCGCGGCTGTTGAACACGTCGCTGATGGAGCCATAGGGGTCGGGGCGGGGTTCCGCCTCCGGTTCACCGGCAGAGAAGCTGCCCTTCATTTTCATCTCCTGCCACTGCTCTTTGGTGATCAGCAGCTGGCGGGGCTTGCTGCCCTCGAAGGGTCCCACGATACCCCGCTCCTCCATCTGATCCACCAGACGGGCCGCTCGGGAATAGCCCAGCTTCAAGCGTCTTTGCAGCATAGATACGCTGGCCTGTCCCGTTTCCAGAATGACTTCCACAGCGGCGCCCAGCAGTTCGTCGCAGCCCTCGCCATCGTCTGCAGAGGGTGCGCTGCCGCCGCCGGTCTTGCCGCCCTTCTCGCCCTGCTTCATGGCCTCCTCGATCTTCTCCATGACCTCATCGGAGTAATCGGCGGTGCCGCTCTCCTTGACGAAGTTCACCACCCGTTCGATCTCCTCCGGTGTGATGAAGCAGCCCTGCACACGGGTGGGCTTGTTGGAACCAAGGGGGAAGTACAGCATATCGCCTTTGCCCACCAGCTTCTCCGCGCCGGTGGTATCCAGAATGATGCGGGATTCCAGCGAGGACGCCACCGCAAACGCGATACGGCTGGGGATGTTGGCCTTCATCAGGCCGGTAATAACGTCAGCCGAGGGACGCTGGGTGGCAATGACCAGGTGCATACCGGCGGCACGGCCCATCTGGGCCACCCGGCAGATGGATTCCTCCACCTCCTTGGCGGCCACCAGCATCAGGTCCGCCAGCTCGTCGATGACCACCACAACGGTGGGCAGCTTCTTCATCTCGGCGTCGCTTTCGCACAGGGCGTTGAAACCCGCCAGATCCTTGACGCCCCGTTCGGAGAACATTTTATACCGCTTCATCATCTCGTACACGGCCCACTGCAGCGCGCCGGCGGCCTTCTTGGGATCGGTGACCACCGGGATCAGCAGATGGGGGATGCCGTTGTACGGCGCCAGCTCCACCATTTTGGGGTCCACCATGATAAAGCGCACCTCATCCGGCGTGGATTTATACAGCAGGCTGACGATCAAAGAGTTGGTACAGACGGATTTACCGGAGCCGGTGGTGCCGGCGATCAGCACATGGGGCAGGCGGGCGATGTTGCCGATGATGCAGTTGCCCCCAATGTCCTTGCCCACGGCAAAGGCCACGGTACTGGGGTTGGTGGTGAACTCTCTGGACTCGATCACGTCCCGGATCCGCACGGCGGTCACAGCCTTATTGGGCACCTCAATGCCCACCGCGGAGATCTTGCCGGGAATGGGCGCGATACGCACGCCGGTGGCGCCCAGCGCCAGCGCGATATCGTCGCTGAGGTTGGTCAGCTTGCTGAGCTTGACGCCCTGATCCAATGTAAACTCATATCGGGTCACGGAGGGGCCGTGGACCACCTCGCCGGGGTGGGCGTCGACACCGAAAGAGGTCAGGGCAGCCGCCAGACGCTGGGAGTTCAGCCGCAGCTCCGCACCCACCTCATGATGGCGATCGTCGGAGTTCTGGTCCAGCAGCGTGATGGGCGGATAGCGATACGCTTCCTCACCCTCCGCCAGTTCCTTTTCGATGGCCTCGCTGACCTCGGCGGTGGCGTTCTCCACCTCCGCCCGAATGATCTCTTTCCGCTTTTTCTCCGACACAGGCTCCTTGGCGGGAGCCGGTACGGAACTTGTTCCCGAATCGGGTGGGTTTTCTGCCGCAGCTTGCGCCAGCGCGGGATTCAGCACCTCTGCCGGCGTCTTGATATCACCGGCACGGCGGGGAAACAGGCTGGTGGCGGCAGGTTTCAGCACAGCCGCCTCCTGACTGGGTTCGGCATCCGGCTCGGGATCCAGAGGAATATCGATAGCCGGCCGCTTTTTTCGCGTTTGTGATGTCATTGCCGCAGGCGTTACAGCCGCCACGTCCTCGCAGTCATCCTCATCGTCCCATTGGGCGCGCTCCTCCGCCCGGCGTCTCATCTCCTCGATCAGCTCCGCCGGTTTGATCTGCAGGGCCGTCAGCACAGCGATCAGCGTCAGCAGAATGGTGAGGATCAGTGACACCACGCGGCTGAGCAGCGCTTCCGCGCCCACCGCCAATGCGCCGGAAATCGCACCGCCGCACAGAAGCTCCTGTCCCTCCTTCCACAGAGGTTTAATGCCCTCCAGTGAGAACGTATAGTTTCCCCGGCTCAGCAGCAGATGCAGCACCATGCCCAGCAGTACCGGCAGCAACAGCGTACAGGCGGTACGCAGTTTCACGGGGCGGCCCTTGTGGTTGAGCAGCGTGACCCCGGCGTACAGCAGTGCGGGAGCCGCCAGCCAGTAGCCATAGCCGAAGCATCCCTTCAGCGCCTCCGCCAGAAACGTCAGCAAAATGGCATCCACATTAAAATAGGTCACCAGAATACACAGCGCCAGCAGCAGGCACACAATGCCGCCGATGACACAGGCTTGTGCGTTATAGACCGGAGGCGGCGGCGCAGTACGGCGCTTGGTCGTACTTTTTCCTTTAGTATTGCCGCCCTTTGCAGAAGTTCCGGCGGTATTTTTCTTGGGTGTATTGGCCATGATCTACCTCACTTGATGGCATTGAGCAGCAGTGTCAGCAGTCCCACTGCCCAGCAGTAATAGGCAAACGCGCCGAAGCGGCCCTTTTCCGCCACCAGACGCAGCAGCCGGATGCAGACGTAACCCACCACAGCGGCAGTGATCACGCCCACCACATACATGGGCACCTCCGCCCAGATGATCCCGGCGTCAAGCGCGTCCTTCAGGCTGAGAATATTGGCCCCCAGCACGGCGGGGATGGACAGCAGGAAGGAAAACCGCACGGCAAACTTCCGCTCAAACCCCATGAAGCATCCGGTGGTGATGGTCATGCCGGAACGGGAGATGCCGGGTAGGGTGGCGATGGCCTGTCCCAAACCCACCACCAGCACATCCGCTATCCTGGCGGTGCGCTCCGTCTTCTTTCCCTTACGCACCAGATCGCAGGCGAACAGCAGAAAACCGGTGACCACCAGCGCCGCGCCGATGAACACCATATGATTACTCAGGGCCTGCACTTGTCTATGGATGGGCAGCAGAATAAACAGGGGCAGCGTTCCCACAATGATCAGCAGGATCAGCCGGCGGGCGGGCGGTACCTGACGGGGCGTGGTTCCGTGGACCAGATCGCCTACGCCGCGGATCAGCTCCGCCACCATGTCGCAGATGTCCCGCCAATAGGCCACGAATACCGCCACCAGCGTGCCCAGATGCAGCAGCACATCGAAGAACTCCGGTATCTCGGTATTCAAGCCCAGCAGGTTCTGGGCGATAGACAGGTGTCCGGAACTGGAAATGGGCAGAAACTCCGCCAAGCCCTGTACCAGTCCCAGCAGGAAGGAAGAAAGGTATGTCATTGTGTCACCTCATATCGCATATGGATACTTTTTGTTATATTTTCCGAAGTATATACCGTTTGTTATCATTTCATGGGTAGTCGTACAGGTATATTATACCATACTTATGCGGGAAATGCCACACTTATTTGCCACTTCCTTATTTCCCGTAAGGCTCACGAATAATTTACATTTTTTTCCTTAATTTTTCCTTGATTTTTTACAATTTAAATATTGCGCCAGAGGATAAAAAAGTGGTATGATAGACGATAAGCATTGATATAACATGCGAATGTTTCATCACAATAGCAAAACGCAGTGGAGTTCCCCTGTAACTATAAATATATGGTTCGTTTTTTCAGGGGAGTCCTCGTAAGGGGTCTCCCCTGCTTGCACGGAAAGAAAGGCGGTGAGTAATCTGTATAAGGAAAAGGTAGACCAGCTTCAGGCAGCAGAAGCCCGGTTGGAGGCGGAAAAGGCCAAGGTGCAGCAGGCCGCGCAGGAGCTGCTGGAGCAAGCAGAGAAGGACGGCAGCGCATTGGTGGCCCAGGCTGAAGCCACGGTACGTCAGGCGGATCGTGACGCCATCGGGCAAACGGAAGCGCAGGCGGCCTCCCTTCGTGAGCAGATGCTGGCGGAAACGGAGCGGTCCTGCGACGATATGCGCCGCGCTGCCATGGCTCATATGGAGAAGGCCGTGGCCTATATCATGGAAAAGGTGGTGAGGCAGTAGATGGCCATTGTCAAAATGAAACGTCTGCAGCTGCTGGCGATGGCAAAGGATCATGACACCATGCTGCGTCAGTTGCAGCACATGGGCTGTGTGGAGATCAGCGAACCGGACATGGAGCAGCTGCCGGATAGCCTGCAGCGGTGCGACAGCGCCGTGGCGGATTGTCTGGCGCAGCAGCGCCAGCTGCAAACTGCCATGGACACGCTGCGGCGGCTGGCTCCCAAGACGGCCAAAAGCGGCGGACTGCTGACGCCCCGGCCCCGGATCTCGGAGGCAGACTATCTCAATGAGACCGACCTTGCGTCGGAACTGGACGCCGCCGGGCAGATCAACGAACTGACAGCGGAGTTGAACCGGCTGACCGCCAGGGAAACGCAGCTGCACGCCGATCGCACGGCGCTGCTGCCGTGGCAGACGCTGGATATCCCCACAGAGCTGACCGGCACCCGCCGGACAGATATCACCACCGGCACGCTGCCCCCCTTTGCCGACTGGGACACGATACAGGGGGCGCTGAATGCGCAGATCCCGGAGGCCGTGCTGTATCAGCTCTCCGTAAGCCGGGAGCAGCAGTGTGTGCTGCTGATCACCCACAAGGCGGTGACGGCGCAGGCGCTGGAGCTGCTGCGCAGCTACGGTTTTTCCACCGGACAACTGAAGGGCCGCACCGGTACGGTGCAGCAGCTGCTGGACACGCTGACGCAGCAGGAGGAGCAGACGGCCCGGGAAAAGGCGGACGTTCAGCAGAAGCTGACAGCCTTTGCCTCCCGTATGGAGGCGCTGCAATTGTGCGCTGACCGGCTGGCCACCCGCCAGATGCGGGAGGAGAACCGCCACCGGCTGTTGACCGACGGCTGCATCGTGGCCTTTGACGGTTGGGTAAGCGCCGAAAAGCTGCCAAAACTGGCAGCGTGGCTGGATACCATGGACTGTGCCTATGACGTGGCCGATCCCACGGAGGAGGAGATCCCCCATGTGCCGGTGGCCCTGAGGGGCAATGTCTTGACCCGTTCCATGAACTGCATTACCGAGCAGTACTCTCTGCCTGCCTATGACGGTGTGGATCCCAACCCGGTGATGGCGCCGTTTTTCATCTTTTTCTTCGGCATGATGATGGCGGATATGGCCTACGGCCTGCTGATGATCCTCGGCTCACTGCTGTTTTTGAAGAAAAAGCGGCCCGATGACCGCAGCTTCATGGAGATGATCTTCTGGTGCGGCATTACCACTTTCATCTTTGGTGCATTGACCGGCGGCTTTTTGGGGGACTTTATTCCCCAGCTGTGCAGGATGCTCAATCCGGAAAGCACCTTCGCCCTGCCGTCGCTGTTTGATCCCCTCAACGACACCATGGCCATTATGGTGGGCTCGCTGGTGCTGGGCGTCATCCAGATCTTTACCGGCATGGCTGTCAGCGTGGTGGAAAAGTGCAGGAAGGGGTGCTTCCCTGACGCCCTGTGGGATGAGATCACCTGGTGGATCATTCTGGCCGGCGGCGCCATGGCGGTGCTGGGCGTAGGCAGCGTCAGCGGCGTGCCCGTAGTGCTGTGCGTGGGCTGTCTGATGCTGCTCTACGGCGCAGGCCGGGGCAAAAAGGGCTTCGGCAAGGTAACGAGCCTTGTGGGTGTCGTGTACAACGGCGTCACCGGATTTTTCAGCGACATTCTGTCCTATGTTCGGCTGATGGCGCTGATGCTCTCCGGCGCGGTTCTGGCACAGGTGTTCAATATGCTGGGCGCCAGCACCGGCAATATCGTGGGCTTTATCGTGATCTCCCTTGTGGGCAACACGCTGAATCTGGCGCTGAACCTGCTGGGCTGCTACGTTCACGATATGCGTCTGCAATTTCTGGAATTCTTCGGACGTTTTTACAAGGAGGGCGGAAAAGCCTACCGTCCCCTGCGGTTACAAGCGAAACATGTTGAAATCATTAAGGAGGAAAATGAATCATGAGTGCTTTTTTTGAAACCATCGGCGGTCTCGGTTTTACAATTCTGGGTGCGGCGCTGACCGCGGGCCTGTGCTGCATCGGCTCGGCCAAGGGCACCGGTATGGTGGGTGAGGCCGCCTCCGGTCTGGTCAGTGAGGATCCCGACAAGTCCACCAAGTGCCTGATCCTGCAGGTGCTGCCCGGCACGCAGGGCCTGTACGGCTTTGTGGCGCTGTTCATCGTGCTGGGTCAGGTGGGTGTCCTCAGCGGTTCCCCCGTGGCAGTGACCGTGAGCCAGGGTCTGGCCTTCTTCGCCGCCTGCCTGCCCATCATGCTGGGCGGCTGGCTGAGCGCCGTCTTCCAGGGCCGTGTGGCCGCCGCCTCCATCGGTATCGTGGCCAAGCACCCCGAAGCTTCCACCAAGGGCATCATCTTCTGCGGTATCGTGGAGTTCTACGCCATTTTGTCTCTGGTGGCCACCATCATGATCTCCACCAATATTCTGAAGTGAGGCGGGTGCCTGCATGAACGGAATCGAAAAGATCATCAGCCGCATGGAAGCCGACGCCAAGGCAGAGCGCGACGCTGTCACTGCCGCCGCGCAGCAGAAGGCTGAGAGCATTCGCCACGACTATCAGGCCACGGCAGACACCCTGCAGCAGGAAGCGCAGGTCCGCCGTCAAGCCCAGAACGCCGAGCGGCTGGAGCATCTCAACGGCAGCAGCCAGATGGCCTGCCGCCAGCGGGTGCTGGCCGTGAAGCAGGAGGTCATCGACGAGGCCTTTGCCCAGGCGGCGCAGCAGCTGACACAGCTGCCGGCGGAACAGTATATCCCGCTGTTGGCCGCCCTGGCTGCCGACAACGGCGTGGGCGACGAGGAGATCCTTCTCTCCGCCGCCGACCGTCAGGCCGTGGGGCAGGCGGTGGTGGACGCCGCCAATGCCCGGAAGCCCGGCGCCGCTTTCCGCCTGAGCGACGAGACGAGAGAGACCGGCGGCGGTCTGGTGCTGCGGCGGGGCAAAGTGGAGCTGAACTGCGGCTTCACCGAAAAGCTCCGCCGGCTGCGGCAGGAGGAGTCCTCCGCCGTGGCAAAGCTGCTGTTTGACTGAAAGGGGGCGTCCCTTTGACAAAACACAGAAAGGACACCGACTATCTGTTTCTGGCCTCCCGTGTCCGGGCGCTGGAGCGGAAGCTGCTGACGGCGCCGCGGATAGAACAGCTGCTGACCGCGGGCGATGTGGCGGCCTGCTCGCAGCTTTTGTCAGAGCTGGGGTATGAGCCCATCCACGACGAGGCTTCCCTGCAGGCCAGCCTGAAGCAGCAGCGGGAAGCGGTTTTTTCCGATATCGCCCGCTTTATGCCGGAGCCGGAGCTGCTGGATGTTTTCCGGCTGAAATATGACTATCACAACATCAAAACGCTGCTGAAGGATCGCAGCGGCGGCCGTCTGCTGATGGATGCCGGCTGTATCAGCGCCGCAGACATGGAACGGCAGTACGCGGAAAGCGGTAATTGGCAGTTCCTGCCCAAGGAAATGGCCGACGCCGCCAAGGAGGCTGCGGATGTGCTGGCGGAAACCGGCAACCCACAGCGCAGTGATTTCATTCTTGACCGGGCCTATTTCGCCCAGCTGCGCCGTCTGGCGCAGGAGAGCCGCTGTGCCTATTTGCAGGAGTATATCAGCGCCATGATCGACGCGGCCAACCTGCGCTCCCTGGTGCGGACGGAACGGCTGCGCACGGATCCCGGTTTCTTGCGGCAGGTATTGTTTGACGGCGGCAGTGTCAGCGTTGACACCATCGTGGCCCACGCAGGAAACGGCCCCGCCGCTCTCTATCGCGCCACACCCTTCCGGGCGGCGGCCGAGGCCGGCGAGGAGGCCGTCAAGGGCGGCAGTCTGACCGCCTTTGAGCGTGCCTGCGACAACGCCGTGCTGCTTTCGGTGGGAAAGGCCCGCAGCATCCCCTTCGGTGTGGAGGTGGTGCTGGGCTATCTGGCCGCCAAGGAGTCCGAATGGACCGCCGTGCGCATCATCATGTCGGGACGTATGGCCGGCATGACGGCAGACGCCATACGGGAAAGGCTGCGTGATCAGTATGTATAAGATCGCTGTGATCGGCGACCGGGACAGCGTGCTGGGCTTCCGGGCACTGGGACTGGACGTGTTCTTCTGCGATGACGCCGAGACGGGCCGCAAAACGCTGCTCCGTCTGGCACAGCAGGAGTACGCCGTCATCTATATCACCGAGCAGCTGGCGCAGCACCTGACAGCGGAGATCGCCCGCTATAAGGACGACGTCATGCCCGCCGTGATCCTGATCCCCGGCAAGGGCGGCTCGTTAGGGCTGGCCGGCCACGCACTGCAAGCGGCAGTGGAACGCGCCGTGGGCGCGGATATTTCCTGAAAGGAGCAAATAAATGGGTAAGATCATTAAAGTCTCCGGCCCGCTGGTGGTGGCCGACGGCATGGCGGACGCCAGCATGGCGGACGTGGTGCGCGTGGGCGAGCAGCAGCTGATCGGAGAGATCCTGAATATGACCGGTGACCGGGCTTCCATTCAGGTATACGAGGAGACCTCGGGCCTTGGCCCCGGCGCAGATGTGGTCACCACCGGTGCGCCGCTGAGCGTGGAGCTGGGTCCCGGCCTGATTGAGAATATTTATGACGGCATCCAGCGTCCGCTGGAGGAGATCGTGCGCCGTGTGGGCGCCAACATCACCCGCGGCATCCAGGTGCCGCCGCTGAACCGGGAGAAGCTGTGGCAGTTCACTCCCGTGGCCGCCATTGGTGACGCCGTGACGGCCGGCGACGTACTGGGTACCGTCCCGGAGACGGAGGTGGTGCTGCACAAGATCATGGTTCCCAACGGCCTGACCGGTACGGTGGAATGGCTGGCAGAGGCCGGGCAATACAACATTACCCAGCCCATCGCCCGTGTCCGCGCCGCAAACGGCGAGGTACGGGAGCTGACCATGGTGCAGAAATGGCCTGTCCGCGTAGGCCGCCCCTATAAGAAGAAGTTCCCGCCGGAGCGACCCCTGCAGTCCGGCCAGCGTGTCATCGACACCATGTTCCCCATCGCCAAGGGCGGTACCGCCGCCGTGCCCGGCCCCTTCGGCTCCGGCAAGACGGTGGTGCAGCATCAGCTGGCCAAGTGGTCTGACGTGGACATCGTCATCTACATCGGCTGCGGCGAGCGCGGCAACGAGATGACCGATGTACTGCGGGAGTTCCCGGAGCTGACCGACCCCCGCACCGGCGAAAGCCTGATGAAGCGGACGGTGCTGATCGCCAACACCTCCGATATGCCGGTGGCCGCCCGTGAGGCGTCCGTCTACACCGGCATCACCATTGCGGAATACTTCCGCGACATGGGCTACGATGTAGCCGTCATCGCGGACTCCACCTCCCGCTGGGCGGAGGCGCTGCGTGAGATGTCCGGCCGTCTGGAGGAAATGCCCGGCGAAGAAGGCTATCCCGCCTACCTTGCCTCCCGTCTGTCTCAGTTCTATGAGCGCGCCGGCGTGGTGCAGTGCATGGGCAGCGAGGAGCGTACCGGCTCCCTGACCGCTGTCGGCGCCGTGTCGCCCCCCGGCGGCGACCTGTCCGAGCCGGTGGCGCAGGCCACCATGCGTATCGTGAAGGTGTTCTGGTCTCTGGACGCCTCCCTGGCCTATCGCCGCCACTTCCCCGCCATCAACTGGCTGAATTCCTACTCCCTGTATCTGGATTCCGTGACGCCGTGGTTTGACGAGAATCTGGGGCCGGAGTTTATCGCCAACCGCAACCGGGCCATGCACCTCCTGCAGGAGGAAAACGAACTCAATGAGATCGTGCAGCTGGTGGGTAAGGATTCCCTGTCCGCCCGGGATCAGCTGACGCTGGAGATCGCCCGGATGCTGCGGGAGGACTTTTTGCAGCAGAACGCCTTTATGGACGTGGACTCCTACTCCAGCTTTGACCGGCAGAAGCGCCTGATGGCGCTGATCCTCCGCTATGAGGATCTGTGCCGTGACGCCATCACCAAGGGCGTGGCACTGGAAGACCTGTACACCCTGCCCGCCCGGGAAAAGCTGGGTTGGGCCAAGTATGCCTCCACCGAGGAGTATGCCGAAAACTACCGGCAGGTACAGGCGGATATGGAGCGGGAGATCGCCGCTCTGATCAAGAAAGCAGGTGAGGACGAATGATGAAGGAATATCGTACCATTCACGAAGTTTCCGGCCCCCTGATGGTGGTGGAAAACGTGGAGGGCGTCACCTACGACGAACTGGCGGAGATCCGGCTCCATGACGGGCAGATACGCCGCTGCAAGGTGCTGGAGGTCAATGGCGACCGGGCTGTGGTGCAGCTGTTTGACAGCTCCGCAGGCATCAACCTGCGGGACTCCTCCATTCGTTTTCTGGGCCATCCCCTGCAGTTGGGCGTGTCCACCGACATGCTGGGCCGCGTGTTCAACGGCATGGGCGAGCCTATTGACGGCGGCCCTGCCCTGCTGGCCGAGGAATACAAGGATATCAACGGTCTGCCCATGAACCCGGCAGCCCGTGACTACCCCAATGAGTTCATTCAGACCGGCATCAGCACCATCGACGGGCTGAACACGCTGGTGCGCGGCCAGAAGCTGCCCATTTTCTCCGGCTCCGGTCTGCCCCACGCCAATCTGGCGGCGCAGATCGCCCGTCAGGCCAAGGTGCTGGACGACAGCTCCAACTTCGCCGTGGTGTTCGCCGCCATCGGTATCACCTTCGAGGAATCCGAGTTCTTCGTCCGTGAGTTCAAGCGCACCGGCGCCATTGAGCGTACCGTGCTGTTCACCAACCTGGCCAACGACCCCGCCGTGGAGCGTATCGCCACGCCCCGTATGGCCCTGACCGCCGCGGAGTATCTGGCCTTTGAGAAGGATATGCATGTGCTGGTCATCCTGACGGATATCACCAACTACGCCGAGGCGCTGCGTGAGGTGTCCGCCGCCAAGAAGGAAGTCCCCGGACGCCGCGGCTACCCCGGCTATCTGTACACCGACCTGGCCACCATGTATGAGCGGGCAGGCCGCAAGCTGGGCTGCAAGGGCTCCATCACCATGATCCCCATTCTGACCATGCCGGAGGATGACAAGACCCATCCCATCCCTGACCTGACCGGCTATATCACCGAGGGCCAGATCATCCTGAGCCGCGACCTGTACCGCAAGAACATCCTGCCGCCGGTGGACGTGCTGCCCTCCCTGTCCCGACTGAAGGACAAGGGCGTGGGCGAGGGCAAGACCCGTGAGGATCACGCCCCCACCATGAACCAGCTGTTCGCCGCCTACGCCAGCGGTAAGGAGGCCAAGGAGCTGATGACCATTCTGGGCGAAGCGGCTCTGAGCCCCACCGATCTTCTGTACGCCAAGTTCGCCGACGAATTTGAAAAGCGCTATGTCTGCCAGGGATTCGATGAGAACCGCTCCATTGAGGAGACGCTGGATCTGGGCTGGGACCTGCTGCGGATGCTGCCCAGAAGTGAGCTCAAGCGCATCAAGCCGGAGATGCTGGATAAGTATCTGCCGGTGAAGGAGTGATGGCCCATGACCGGAAAGACCATCAACCCCACCCGCATGGAGCTGACCCGGCTGAAGGGACGGTTAAAGACCGCCCAGCGGGGCC
Source organism: uncultured Clostridia bacterium (assembly GCA_945915065.1). Classification (GTDB taxonomy): domain Bacteria; phylum Bacillota; class Clostridia; order Oscillospirales; family Oscillospiraceae; genus Vescimonas. The sequence goes on from CAMEER010000019.1 coordinate 18,336, forward strand.
ACAAGCTTCTGAAGGATAAGCGGGACGAACTGATGAAGCAGTTCATGGAGGTGGTGCGCCGCAACCGGCAGCTTCGTGCCAAGGTGGAGCAGGGCCTGAAGGAGGCCAACGCCGCCTTTACGGTGGCATCCGCCATCATGGGGCCTGAAATGCTGGAGCAGTCGCTGCTGTGTCCCCGCCGCAGCGTGTCGCTGGAGGTGGGTTCCAAGAACATCATGAGCGTCAACACGCCGGTGTACACCTTCCACACCGAGGGCGGCGACGACGCGCTGCTGCCCTACGGCTTTGCCCAGACCAGCGGTGAGCTGGACGCGGCACTGGAAAAGATGCAGGAGGTCTTTGCCGATATGCTGGAGCTGGCGCAGGTGGAAAAGACCATGCAGCTGCTGGCGCAGGACATCGAAAAGACCCGCCGCCGTGTCAATGCGCTGGAATATGTGATGATCCCTCAGACCCAGCAGAACATCCGCTATATCTCCATGAAGCTGGACGAGAACGAACGCGGCAATACCACCCGTCTGATGAAGGTCAAGGACATGGTGCTGCAGGAAGCGCATCACTACAAGCAGTAAACACAAAAAGAGAACGCCCGTCGGGGCGTTCTCTTTTTGCATTTACTCCGTCTCCTCCGCTTCCGATAACTCCTTCTGCAGCGCCGTTTGCCAGCGGCAGATATTCCCGGTCTGCCAGCTGTGGGACAGTGTCAGCGCATCGGCAAAGGGATAGGTAGGTCCGGTTTGGCCTGCATAGTTGGCCCAGCTGTTGAGGAAGGTAACTTGCTGCTTCTCATAGGCGTCGTACATCACATAAACCCGCACATCTGTACTGCGGCACGGCAGAGACCACTGGGCCGTCACTGTATCCTGCTGATAAGCGCCAAAAAAGCTGTTGGTCGTCATACGACCGGTCTGCAGCGAAAAGAAAGCTGCCGCAGATTCCTGTCCCTGCCGCCGGCACAGCACCCGTCCGCTGCAAAGTTCCCCGCGGCTCCAGAAATCGGTATCCTGCCACACCGGATAAAGCTCCATGCTCTCCGTATACCGCTGCGGTGTATGATACTGCAGATGGTGAACAAAGAGCCAGTGATCCATGCCATCCTCCGCCGGTATCTGTACCGCCGCGTGGGTCATGGTACAGACTTTCTGTTCATAAATCCGATAGGCATAGCGATACGATCCGTCCGCCTGACGGTCAGCGTGATCGTACTCCCAGTTGGCCGGTATCGTGTCATACCACTCGTCACGGATCTCCTCACAGTATGTCTCCTGGTCGTACCGTACGTCTGTCTCCGTATATACGTTTGCCGCACCGGCCATCTGTGCCACCTCATCGGCAGTCAGGTCGTCCAGCACATCACGGGGAAAGCCCAGCTCCAGCAATTCGGCCCGGATGGCGGCATCCTGCGGCACGTCAGCCCGGGGCTGCCAGTCCATGGGATACCGCTGGCCCAGAAACATCGCCAGCAGGATCGCCGCCAGCGTCACACCCAGATATCCCCACAGCACCGCCCGGGAGGGCAGGCGCACCGGTGCGGCCGTGACCACATAGCCGGTATCGGCCAGCGAGCGGGACAGCTTCACCAGATTCCGCAGGATAACGATATAGATAATCACAAGGGGCAGCACCGCCAGCCATCCCTCCAGCCCAATATAGGCCAGTGGGATCAGCACGGCGTAGAAGATCACCAATGCACCGGCGGCAGGCGCGGCGGGCTTCTCGCTGCCGGCGGCACGGGATACGCCCACCATGCCTCGCCACAGACAAATATACAGCGCCAGCGTCAGCAGCATCACCACATACGCAGGAGCGTAGCCTGTTTCCCACGGTAAAGCGTTCAGCGTATAGGCAATACTCCGCACAGCAGCGGTTGCAATAGACAGCCTATAGCACCACTGCAGGGCCCGGTTCTCCCGCCGCAGGGTACGGAACCCCAGCACCATCAGGATCGCGCCTACGGCTGGCAGAATGATGTCCAGATACAGAAAATTCAAGGTCAGGGTGGTCAGTCCCAGTCCCCACAGCACCAGACACATGGCCTCCCGCCATGGATTGACCTCCACACCGGGCGGCGGCAGCGCGGCGGCATCCTCTGTCAGCATCTGGTCAAAACGCAGATCGTCACTCACAGAAGTCACCTCCCAACATGGCCCGCAGCCGCTGCCGCAGGCGGTACAGCCGCCCCTCAACCGCCCGCTCCGTCAGGCACAGCTCGGCAGCCATCTGCGCGGTAGGCTGGCAATAGTAATACTTTCGGTAAAACAGATTCCGCTCCTCCGGCGACAGCGCCGCAATGACCGCTTTCAGCTTTGCCTGCCGTTCCCGGCGCAGCAGCACCTCCTCGGCGCTGCCTGCCTCGTGGGGCATGTTCTCCTCCAGTGGCGCGTCCGCTTCGGTGCGGCGGCGGGCATGATTCAGGGCGCTGTTGCGGCTCAGAACCGTCAGCCACGCTTTCAGCGTTCCTTTTGTCTCATCAAAGTTGCCCGCCGTCTGCCAGATCTTCAGAGAAATATCGGCATAGCACTCCTCCCGGTCCCGCTGGTCCGGCAGGATGGGGCGCAGGATATAGCGGATCAGCGGCCCATACCGCCGCAGCAGCGCTTGCAGGGCAGCTTCATCGCCCCCGGCGATCTGTTTCATCAGCGATGCGTCCTCCAACCATATCCCCTCCCCTCCGGATAGCACTCTCTATCCTATACTACACCATTTCTGCCAAAAACCCACGGAAAACTTCGCAGGTGATGCAAAACCCTGACGCGGCGCGTCAGGGTTTTTATAAGCTTTTGCCGTTACTTCAATTGCTCCAGCGCGCAGCGGGCAGCGGACTGCTCCGCCTCCTTTTTGCTGTGACCGGAGCCAAGGCCAACCGTCTGACCATTCAGCGTAACCGCCACGGCGAATACCTTGGCGTGATCGGGGCCGCTCTCGGACACCAGTTCATAGTGCAGCACCTGATTGGGCTTGCGCTGCACCAGCTCCTGCAGCTCTGTTTTGCAGTCCCGGCGGCGGCTCTCCACTACCTCCTCCTGCCCCTTGTCCAGCAGGACACGATGGATCAGGGCGCGGGCCTTTTCGATGCCGCCGTCCAGATATACGGCAGCCAGCACCGCCTCCACGGCGTCCGCCAGAATGGACGGACGGCGGCGGCCGCCGCCGCTCTCCTCTCCCTTGCCCAGCAGCAGATAGTCCCCCAGATGCAGGCACTGGGCCACCTCGTACAGGCTTTCCTCGCACACCAGCGCGGCACGGATACGGGTCAGCTCTCCCTCCGGCAGATCCGGGTGCTTGCGGTAAAGGAAATCCGCCGACACAAAGCCCAGCACAGCATCCCCCAGAAACTCCAGCCGCTCGTTGCTGCTGATGCCCATAGTGCGGTGCTCGTTGGCGTATGAGCTGTGGTACAGCGCGCCGCGCAGCAGTTCGATATTGGTAAAAGTATAGCCCAGACGCTCCTCCAATTGATGCAAAGATTCCATGATTTCTCCTTTTCCGGGCCGTCGCCCATAATATCCCGCAGCGCGGAATACCATGGGCGGTGGCCCAAAACCTATTTTCGAAAAAGAAACCCCACCAGGTGGGGTTTCTTTTCATATGTCCGTATATAAGATCGCGCAGCGCTTACTCAATGTGGCTGCTGAGATAGCGGACGCAGTCGCCAACGGTCTTGAGACCCTGCAGATCTTCTTCATCGATCTCGCCGATGTCGAATTCCTCCTCCATCGCCATCACCAGCTCCACCAGATCCACGGAATCCGCGCCCAGGTCGTCCACAAAGGAACTATCCATGGTCACCTCGTCTGCCTCAATGGCAAACTGCTCCGCAATCAGATCCTGCATGGTTTTGAAGATCGTTTCCGGTGTCATAGGGAGTTACTCCTCCTTTCAGGTATCTTTATCTTGAAAAATAATACGGCAATCCTACTGGACTGTCAATACCTTTTTCATAAAATTATTATGTATTAGGCTTCGATGGTCATTTCGTCCACATGGGCGGCGATCTCATCCACAAGGCCGCTGGCGGCGACCTCTTTTGCCTGACCGATGGCGTTTTCGATTGCCTCCTCATTGGAGGATCCGTGGGCCTTGATAACCGGCTTGGAGATACCAATAAACGCCGTTCCTCCCACCTTATTGGGGTCCAGCTGTGCCTTGAAGGCGTTCAATCCCGGCAGCACCATGGCCCCGGCCAGCTTGGTCAGCAGATTCTTCTTGAAGATACCCTTCAGGGCGTTTCCGGCGAAGGAACCCACCCCCTCGATGGTTTTCAGCATGATGTTGCCGGAAAAGCCGTCCGTCACCAGCACGTCGCAGCCGCCCTTGATGGCCTCCTTGGCCTCGATGTTGCCGATGAAGTTCAGCCGTGGCTGCCGCATCAGCAGCGCACGGGTCTGACGCTGAAGGTCGGTGCCCTTTTCCGCCTCCACGCCGATGTTGAGAAGGCCCACACGGGGATTTTCAATTCCCAGCACATGGCGGGCGTAAAAGCTGCCCAGATAGGCGAACTGCAGCAGATATTCCGGTGTACACTCGGCGTTGGCGCCGCAGTCGATCAGCACGGCCCGGCCGGTGACAGTGGGCATAATGGGGGCCATGGCAGCCCGGCGGATGCCCCGAATGCGCTTGGTGATAAGGGTCGCGCCGGTCAGCAGCGCGCCGGTGGAGCCGGCGGAGATAAAGGCGTCTCCCTGTCCGTCCCGCAGCAGCGTCAACCCCACACCCATGGAGGTATCCTTCTTGCGGCGGAATACCGTGGAGGGATCATCCTCCATGGTGACCTCTTCCGTGGTGGGCACGATGTCCATCCCCTGAGGCAGCGCGGTAACGCCGCACTGGGTCAGCGCCTGCCGGATGGCAGCTTCATCCCCGGTCAGGGTGATGTCCACACCCCAGCGCTTTTGTCCCCGCAGCGCACCCTTGACGATAGCCAGCGGCGCGTTGTCGCCACCCATTGCGTCTACAATGATCCTCATGTGGAAAGCACCTCCTCCCGGATGGCGTCGATGATGGCCAGCGAACGCTGGCTCAGTTCCGCGTTCTTGTTGCGTTTCCCCTTTACCCGGTGATCCAGCGGCGGAATGATGCCAAAGTTGATGTTCATGGGCTGGAACTCCGTCACGGAGTCATTGCTGACATACAGCCCCAGCGCACCGATGGCGGTCTCCCGGGGAAAGTCGATAGGCGTCTTGCCCTGCAGCCGACGGGCCAGCTCTACCCCCACCAGAAAGCCGCTGGCACAGGACTCCACATAGCCCTCCACACCGGCCATCTGTCCGGCAAACGCAATGCGGGGATCACTTTTCAGGCGGTAGTACCGGTCAAGAAGCCTGGGAGAATCCAGATAGGTATTGCGGTGCATGACGCCGTAGCGCAGGAACCGGGCGTTTTGCAGGGCGGGGATCATGGAGAACACCCGCTTCTGCTCCGGCCATTTCAGGTGGGTCTGGAAGCCCACCAGATTATAGATGCTGCCGTCGGCATTGTCCTTGCGCAGCTGTACCACCGCATAGGGATCCCGGCCTGTTTTGGGATCAGGCAGACCCTTGGGCTTCAGAGGGCCGAAGCGCAGCGTGTCCTCGCCGCGGCGGGCCATCACTTCCACAGGCATACAGCCCTCAAACACATTGTGATCCTCGAAGCCGTGGACCTCCGCCTCCTCTGCGGCAATCAGCGCCTGCCAGAAGGCCAGATACTGTTCCCTGTCCATGGGACAGTTGATGTAATCCGGCGTGCCCTTGTCATAGCGGCTGGCAAAGTAGGCGCTGGTCATATCTACGCTTTCAAAGGCCACCAGCGGCGCGGCAGCGTCAAAGAAATGGAGGGTATCGGTATCCCCTAGCAGTACCGCCAGCTTGTCCGCCAGCGCATCGGAGGTCAGGGGGCCGGAGGCAATGACCACATCGCCCTGAGGGATCTCGGTCACTTCCTCCTCCACCACCGTGATATTGGGATGATTCCGAATGGCCTGCGTCACCATAGCGGAAAAGCCGTGGCGATCCACCGCCAGCGCACCGCCGGCTGGCACCGCCGTGGCGTCGGCGCACCGCAGGATCAGGCTGTCCAGCCGCCGCAGCTCCTCTTTCAGCAGGCCTACGGCGTTTTCCAGACCCGCGCCCCGCAGAGAATTGGAGCAGCACAGCTCGGCAAAATCGTCCGTCACATGGGCGGGCGTCCGCTTCAAGGGCTTCATCTCCCGCAGCGTTACCTGTATGCCCCGCTGGGCCAACTGCCATGCGCATTCGCTGCCCGCAAGGCCCGCGCCGATCACAGTCACTCGGTTCATTCCGCGCCGCCTTTCTCCGCCGGTTTCTTGGCGGCGTTCTTTTTCGCGGCTGTGGTCTTTTTCGCCGTACCGGTCTTTTTCGCGGCAGTGGGTTTCTTCGTCGCGGCGGCTTTCTTGGCGACAGGCTTCTTTGCCGCCGTTTTTGCTGTCGTTTTCTTTGCGGCAGACTTCTTGGCTGCCGTTTCCTCTGCCACCGGTTCCGCTGCGGCCTCGCCGCCCTCGGCGGCGTCCTTCTTGCGGTGATAGCCCCGCTTATCCTCAGGCAGGAAGTTGGCGCACTGCTCATTGACACAGAAGGGCTTGCTGAATCCCCGGCCCGCCCGCTTGAACATGGTCTGGCCGCACAGGGGACAGTCCTCCTTGGTGGGCACATCCCACGTCATGAAATCGCAGGTACGCTCGCCCTTGCGGTTATTGGTGAACTCACAGCAGTAGTAGGTATACTGCTTGCCGGAACTCTTGCTGGTGCCGCTGCGCTTCATCAGCCGTCCGCCGCACTTTGGGCAGCGGCCCGGCATCTCCACCACCAGCGGCATGGTAAAGGTGCACTCCGGATAGCCGGGGCAGGCCAGAAACGGACCGAACCGGCCCTCACGCTCCACCAGATTGCGGCCGCACACAGGGCACAGCTCCTCGCTGACGGTAGGCTCGGGGCGGATATAGTCGCCCTGCTCGGCGTCGGTCAGGTGCTGGGCAAAGCCGTCATCATAAAACTGGTGCAGCACCTGCTTCCACGGCAGCTTGCCCTCCTCCACGTCGTCCAGCCGCTGCTCCATGTTGGCAGTGAATTTCAGGTCGGCAATGTCAGAGAAATATTTCTCCATCCAGGTGGTCACCGCCTTGCCCAGATTGGTGATGAGCAGGTACTTGCCCTCCTTCTTCACATAGCGCCGGTCAAGGATGGTGGACACCGTGGGGGCGTAGGTGGAGGGCCGGCCGATGCCGTTTTCCTCCATGGCCCGGATCAGCGCCGCCTCGGTATAGTGTGCCGGCGGCGTGGTAAAGTGCTGGCCGGGCGTGAAATCCTTCAGTGTCAGCGCCTCGCCCTCCCGCAGATCCGGCAGGGCCGGCTCCTTCTCCTCCTTATCATCGTCGTCCCGGCTCTCCTCATACACGGCGGTATAGCCGGAGAACTTCAGCTTACTGGCGGTGGCCCGGAAGCTGTGACAGTCGGCGGAGATATCCACGGACACGCTGTCATAGACGGCATTGGCCATCTGGCTGGCCAAAAAGCGGCTCCAGATCAGCCGATACAGCCGGTACTGCTCCTGGGTCAGATCGCCCCGGATGGCCTCCGGTGTCAGCTGCACGTTGCTGGGGCGGATGGCCTCGTGGGCGTCCTGCGCCCCGGCCTTCGTCTTATACTGACGGGGCGCGGCGGGTACATAACCCTTGCCGTAGCGATCCTGAATGAAGTTTCTGGCGTCACGCTGGGCCTCGTCGCTGATGCGCAGCGAGTCGGTACGCATGTAGGTGATCAGACCCACGGTGCCCTCGCCGGTGATGTCCACGCCCTCGTACAGCTGCTGGGCGATGGCCATGGTGCGGCGGGGCGTCATATTCAGCTTGCGGGACGCCTCCTGCTGCATGGTGGAGGTGGTAAACGGCGGCGCCGGAGAGCGGTTCTTGTCGGTACGCTTTACCGATTTGACGGCAAAGGCAGCGCTGCGCAGCTCATCCATGATGGCCTGCACATCCGCCTGTGTCTGCGGCTCGTATTTCTTGCCGTTCTGCCCATAATAATGGGCATGAAAGGCGGCCTTATCCCCGTTTTCCAGCAGGGCGTCCAATGTCCAGTACTCCTGCGGTTGGAAGTCGGCGATCTCCTGATCCCGGTCAGCTACCATACGGGTGGCGACACTCTGGACGCGGCCGGCAGACAGTCCCCGGCGGATCTTCTTCCACATCACCGGTGAGATCTGATAACCCACCACACGATCCAGCACACGGCGGGCCTGCTGCGCATCCACCAGATTCTGGTCAATGGTACGGGGATGGGCAATGCTCTCGTTCACCACCTTGCGGGTGATCTCGTTGAAGGTCACACGCTTGGTCTTGTCATCCGCCAGCCCCAGCAAATGCTGCAAATGCCAGGAAATGGCCTCTCCCTCGCGGTCCGGGTCGGTGGCCAGATACACGGTGTCGCTGGCAGCCGCCGCCTTCTTCAATTCGCGGATCAGTTCTTCCTTTCCGCGAATGGGTTTATAGTCAGGTTCAAAATCGTGTTCGATGTCCACGCCAAGGGTACTCTTCGGCAAATCCCGCAGGTGGCCCATGCAGGCCGTTACCTGATAGTCAGGCCCCAGATATTTGCCGATGGTTTTGGCCTTGGCCGGAGACTCCACGATCACCAGATGCTTCTTGCTCATGCTTTCTTCTTCCTTTTGCTTCCTTCTTACTCTTCTTCCGGCAGTTCCACCGTGCGCACAAAGCTGCGTGCGCCATTCTGGACTGCCCAGCCGCTGATCTCCAGCAGCGTCAATGCCGGCAATACCCGCTGTATGGGCAGGCCGGTCTCCTCCGCCAGCTGATCGGTCAGCAGCGGCATATCCGTACGCAGCGCCCGCAGCACGCTGCGTTGGTCCTCCGACAGTGCCGCTGCTTCGTCCGCCGTCAGCCGGGACAGCGATGCGGGCGGCTCCTGCTCTTTCTCCTTTTCTTTCCGTTTTGCCGCTTTTGCGGCCAGCACATCACAGGGCAGCGGCGGCACTGAAACCTGCTGACGGCGCAGCTTGTGGGGATACCGGCTCTCGTATTCCCCCAGAATGTCCCACGCACACGTTACAAGTCCCGCACCCTCCCGGATCAGCTGATGGCATCCGGCACTGTTGGGTGCGTCTATGGGGCCGGGTACGGCAAACACCTCTCTGCCCTGCTCCACCGCGTTGCCGGCAGTGATCAGGGCGCCGGACTTGGCCGGCGCCTCCACCACCACGGCGGCCACGCTCAGGCCGCTGAGGATCCGGTTGCGCACCGGGAAATGCCATGCCTCCGGCCTTGTCTGGGGCGGGTACTCCGACAACAGCACACCGGTGGCGGCGATATCCTCATAGAGCCGCCGGTTTTCCGCCGGATACACCACGTCCACACCGCCGCCCAATACGCCGCAGGTGAAGCCGCCGGCACGCAGCGCACCCCGCATGGCAGCCGCGTCGATGCCCTTGGCCATACCGGAGACCACCATGCCGCCCTGCTGGGCCAATTCATAGCCCAGCTTCTCGGCGCAATGAACCCCGTAAGGCGTACCGTCACGGGTACCCACCACGGCCACTGCCGCCTCCTCGTCGAAAAGGGGCATGGCTCCCTTGCCGTACAGCAGCAAAGGCGGCTGGTAGATGTTCCGCAGCCGTTCCGGGTACAGGGCATCTGCCATGGTGATGAGAAAGATCCCCTTCCGGGCGCAGTCGGCCAAAATGCGATCCGCCGCTGCCATGGACTTGTTGTCCAGCAGCGCCGCCTGCTCCTTTCCCAGGCCCTCTACCTGCCACAGAGCTTCCTGATCCGCGTAGTATACGTCCTCCGGTGAGGAAAAATGCTCCATCAGCAGCAGTTTATTGTACTCTGTCAGGCCCGGCAGCGTGGTCAGCCAGACCCAGTATTTCAGCGCCGCCATGACCTGCACCTCCTGTTCTTTTCAGCGATAGCTCTCCCACAGAATCACCGCGGCGGCAATGGCCGCATTCAAGGACTCGCAGCGCTCCGACATGGGGATCTTCAACGTTTTCCGGCACATGGCCAGCACCGCGTCGCTGAGGCCCTGTCCCTCGCTGCCAATGGCGATGGCACAGCGCTCAAGCGACACCCCGCGGACGTCCTCCGTATCCTGCCGCAGCGCCGTACCGTACAGCGGCAGACCGCTGCGCTCCAACAGTCCGGGCAATTCAGCCGCTCTCATACACCATACGTCACGGCGAAAGACCGCCCCCATGGACGAGCGTACCGTTTTAACGCTCCACGGGTCGGCGCAGCCCTCCAGCAGCAGCAATCCGTCAAAATCGAAAGCGTCCAGCGTCCGCAGGATAGTGCCCACATTGCCGGGGTCCTGCACACCGTCCAGCACCATATAGCGGCTGCCCGGCAAAACCGTAGGCACGGATGCCTCCGGCAGGGCGCAGGTAAACAGCGCCCCCTGCGGCGTTTTCATGGGTGAGATGGACGCCATCACATCCTCCGGCACCTCCACCGTCCGGATCTCTCCGGAAAGCGGCGGCAGCGCCGTACCGGCGGTGACAACGATCTCCTTCACCGGCGCGTGCCACTTCAAGGCCTCCGCCAGCAGCTTGGGACTGTCGCACAGATACACACCCTGCTGACGGCGGTAGGAGCCCGAGGCGGCCAATTTCTTCATATGCACCAGCAGCGGATTGCTGCGGCTGGTGATCTTTTCCATTCTGGCCGTCTCCCTTCTTTGTTGGAATGGAAAGGCTGACCCGACAAGCTTTTGTCGGGTCAGCGGGGGTAAATGTGCTTAGTCCAGCGGCTTCATTGTGGGGACGAAATGGTACATCATTCACTTGCTGTTCTATCATCTGCCAAGTTCTACTG
>CAMEER010000020.1 GCA_945915065.1 uncultured Clostridia bacterium
GAAAAATCACTATGGATTTTTTACTCAAGTGTCCAACTTGATTTTACAATCAACCTCAGAAATACAACTAATGGAAATATTGTCAAACGCGTGATGGACAATTCGAAGAGTGCTGTTCAGGCGGGAGCGTTAAAACAACCGGCACATAACAAGTCGGGTAGACCTGCTGCCCCGGTGCGGAAGACAAACTTTACTAAAAAAGTAAGGTTAAATATTGCTGCAAGCACTGCCGCAAGTATGGCTATCGCTGCGTCCAATATGGCCTGGCAGAAATGGAATATTAAATGCATGAAATGAAAAGAATTCGTATTTTGGCAGATCCCTATCTGTTTGCGTTGACGCTCACCGCTATTATCGCTAGTTGTGCTGCACTCGCTTTCTTTCTTGTAATGACCTCTGATGTTAATTCTTGGGCCTCAAAAAGAGACAAAGTACTTGGTGAACTACTGTTTTTTGCGATGATGCTTGCCCCTATCTGCATATCGCTATTCGTAGATACACGCTGGGCAAATGCTTTTCATGTACTCATTGCCTGAATTGGATTTTAAGTATGCCGTTGTCAAAAGCTTATTAACTATCTACCTCCGGGCACGAACTTCTCCAGCAATGCCAGACTCTCCTTTGACGAATAACCCCACAGCACCGAACTCAGGGCATCAATGGCCATCTGACGCTTGCGGAAGTAGGTACGGTAGCTGATGTCCCGGATGTGCGGCTCCAGCTTTTCAATGATCTCCTGCGTATTCGCCAACTGCTGCGGTGACAGGTAGGTATAGTACAGCAACCAGTAATAGCTCTCGCCGTACTTATGCTTTGTCCGCAGCAACTCCACAGAGGCATCCAACAACTTCAGCATCTTATAGCTGCGCTCGATGCAGCGGGCGTGATCCTCAATCGCCGATCCTTCAAAAGTGACGCCGGCCACATAGAGGGATTCCAGAAATTCTTCAATACTGCTGCCGTATTCGATTTGGAACTGTCGGCGAACTTGCTGTACTGACAGTTCCAGACTCCACACCACATCCCGGTACTTGCGCAGCAGCATCCATGTGTCATGGTACAGGGGATTGTCGGTCACTTTGGGTTCATGAATCGTCTTTTTCATTTTCCAGCCTCCTTGTCAATACGCATCCCAGACGGGTGCAATCTGAGTTCAAAACGATAAACCTCCTGTGCGTCACCGCAGGAAACCAACAACTGAAGCCATTGACGCAACGGTGGAACCCCCTCTACCGTTTCCTTGCAGTCGTCGGATAATGGTAATAACATATATTTGGATTTGGGGCATGACGCACACGGGAGCCCTTGTGCTACAAGGAGCTCCCGCATTTTTCGCTCAATCTGATGACGGTTCGTTTCTGAAACGCTACCAGTCTCATTTGAGCCGCTGGACACCTTTGCGGGCAAAGCAGACTCTTCTTGCAGTTCCAGCTTCATGCCGAGGCTCATGGCGATTTCTTCCTTGTCCACTACAATGTCAGAAATCTGGAACATCGTGGAAAGATAGTTCTGAAGGTAGATGGCGGTACCATGTGTACCGGGGAATGTTGTCAGCTGCAGATAGCCCCGTCTGGCCATTTTCTTGAGGTATCTGCCTGCAGTAGCCTTAGAGATGCCCCAGCGGGCAGCCAGTTCCGCATAGCTGACCAACGGGCAGCCTGTGCCATTGCGGAGATATACCACCGGCCCAATATCCGAGCCCAGGATATGCGGATCGTTATAGACGGTGTTCAACCACAAATCCAGCACGGCGTCCATCTCTGAGCAGTGACCGGCACTGACCAGCTCTGTGGCTGCGGAGGCAGGGAAGAAGAAAAAGCCGGTATCCTTTTGGCATGGCGCATTGTAGTCGAGGATCGTGTTGTGACGCCGCCAGCCCCGAATCTTGAATTTGACCAGTTTTCCGTGTCCGAGAACAAGAAAGCTGATGAGGTCTTTCTTTTGCAGTTCCTCCAGCGCAGCCAGTGTCTGGCGGTGGAAGCGGGTGCGGAAATGCTGAGACAGCTCATCCATCGACATGATCCATTCGCTGGGGTAGATGGTATAGCTGATGCCGTCAATGCGCTTATACGAGGTGCGAAAGTTGGCATAGGCACAGAGCACGACAAAATAATAAAGACCGGAGCCTCCGCTCACGCGAATGCTCCGGTCTGCTATCAAGGCCTGTACGAACTGCCGGTAGATCCGGCATCGTGGATAGTCTACAATCTGTTTAATCTCAAGTGAATATTCTGACATAAAGTCCTCCGTAATAATACTTTCATATATGATGGTTCTATGTTATAATACAAAAGTGAACGTAATGATTTGGATTTCGACTCCGCTGTAAAACTGCTAACATTTTGCTAATTACACAACAAAATGCTAGCAAGCATTACGAAGAATCATTAACGTTGAATAATGATCTTACTCCCGACAAGACTGGGTAATTTGGTGTACTACGAGAGTCGTGAAGGACCACGATTAACGATATGCAGATTACAATCGTGACTCCTAAGCGGTAGGCCACCAGTTAGAGTCTGGTCGGGGGTGCCACAAACCCTTGCGCCGCAGGCGTTTTTGGGTTTCATGCTTGCGAAGAATTATTGATCGCTCAGCAAGCATTTTGATTGGTCAGGCCCCTTTTCATTAGCAGGATTTTTGCTAATATTAGCAGAAATATTTGCTTTTGAAGAGGGGCTTTTGCTGATGGAGCTCCCCATGGTTTGGCGGTTCTGAGTCGCCGCGGCTATCGGGCTGTACCAATAACGCATTCCTGCAGTGTCAGGGCTGGCAGGGAAGAAAGGAATACGGCAGTATGGAACAAGAACGGGTGAGGATCCGCGACATCGCGGAAGAGCTGGGTCTCAGCACCGCGACCGTATCCAATGTCATACATGGGAAAACCGGGAAAGTATCGGATGAAACGACAAAGCGTGTGCAGGCATTGCTGGAGGAACGGCAGTACATTCCCAGCATGGCGAGTATCCTTCTGGCGCAGAATGCCTCGAGGATCATCGGCGTATTTGTCAATGACCATGAAAAATATGAGGGACATACGCTGGATGACGTTTTTATTGCCTCGTCTCTGAATGCCTTGTCCACAGAAATTGAAGCCCACGGGCAGTTTATGATGGTGAAAAAAGCCAAAAATCCGGATGAGATCCTGCAGTTTGCCTCCATGTGGAATGTGGACGGACTGGTGGTGATCGGCTTCTGCCGCCAGGACTATATGTATTTGCGCAGCCATATGCGGATCCCGTTTGTTGTGTATGACGGCTTCTGCGAAAAACCGGAGCGGATCGTGAATATCACCATTGATAACCTTGACGGCGGATTTCAGGTGGGTTCGCTTTTCAAAAGGGCCGGTCATCAACAGGCCGTATGTATCTCTGATAATACAGACGGCGTGGATCAGGAGCGGATAGAAGGATTCAAAAAGGGCTTTGGTGCAGAACGCACCCGGGTCATGGTGGTTCCCATGCGAAAAGAAGAACGGTGGGCGTATTACCGCCAAAAACGGGAGCAATTTCATCAGATATCGGCTGTGTTTGCCGTTTCCGATTATTACGCCATTGATCTGATCCGCTTTCTGAATGAAAACGGATTTGCTGTTCCGAAAGATATCTCCGTGGCCGGGTTTGATGATATCCCCATGTGTGAGATGATCTCTCCGGCGCTTACCACCGTCAGACAGGACGGTGCGCTGAGGGCAAAAATTGCCATCGAAAAGCTGCATGAACTGAAAGAAAACAGGGATACCGAAACGACCATCACACTGCCGGTGCAGTTGGTGGAGCGTGAGAGTACGGGGTAGTATACAGCACGCCGGGATTGATGTTTTGTAAGTTATATATAAAGAAGCGCCTGCGTATTTGTCACTGGTTATGCGTTTAACCTTTGCAATTATGGGTTCCTCCCTCTACAATGGAAGCAGACAGATATAGGGGAGGAACTCTGAATGAAATGCAAGGCGTCTTTCTTCGGTTCCGTATGCCGCCTGGCGATCCCGGTCGCTTTGCAGTCCATGCTTCAGGCGTCCTTTGGCATTGTGGATCAAATTATGATCGGTCAGCTTGGCAGCGTCAGCGTGGCCGGCGTGGGGCTGGCCGGAAAGTTCTCCGGGATTGTCTCCGTCGTTGTTGCCGCTATCGGCTCTGTTGCGGGAATTATGATCTCTCAATACCTGGGGCAAAAAAACGCTCCGGAAGTCAGAAGAAGTTTTTACGCCAATTTACTGCTTGCCTGCGGCATTGCAGGGCTGTTTACGGCACTGTGCGCCCTGTTTCCGGGATTGATCATGGGCCTTTATACAGAGGATCTGCCAACGAGACAGGCCGCCGCAGATTATCTGGCGATCGTCGCCGGCAGCTTTCTTCCCATGGCAGGCGCCACGCTTCTCTCTACCCTTTTCCGCTGCATGGAGAAAGCCCGTCTGCCTCTCTATGCCAGCATGGTATCAGCCGTGTTGAATACCGGCTTGAATTACATGCTGATCTTCGGCAAATGCGGTTTTTCTGCCATGGGCGCAAACGGCGCCGCTATTGCGACGGTGCTCTCGCAGTGTGCCAACTTCCTGCTGATGCTGCTGATGCTGCCGAAACAGGGTGTCCCGCTTGTTCGGCCGGCAGAGAGCAAAAGGACGGCGTCGCGGTTCAACTGGAAGCAGTACGGGGCCATGCTGGTTCCCATTCTCGTGTGTGAAGTCGTATGGAGCCTTGGCGAAAATGTTTATGCCGCCATTTACGGCCATATGGGAACCCAGTCCAGTGCGGCCATGACGCTGACCAATCCCGTACAGGGGCTGATGATCGGCGCACTTTGCGGACTGTCTCAGGCGGCAGGCATCATCATCGGGAAGATGCTGGGCAGCGGGGCATACGAGGCGGCCTATCAGGCGTCCAAAAAACTGGTTCTGTACGGTGCTGTGGGTGCTGCGGTACTGTCGGCGGTCATTATTCTGTTCAGCCCCGCCTATGTTGCGATCTATCAGGTGGAGCCTGCTGTAAAGCAGCTTACCGTTCAGATCCTGTTTGTCTATGCCCTTATCGCACCCGTCAAGGTGCTGAATATGATTCTGGGCGGCGGCATCATCCGAAGCGGCGGAAAGACAAAATATGTGATGGTCATTGACATGATCGGAACATGGGGATTCGGCGTTCCGCTGGGACTGCTGGCGGCATTTGCTCTGAAACTGACGATCCCCTTTGTTTACTTCATTTTATCGTTGGAGGAATGTATTCGTTTCGGCATTTCGGTGGCAGTGTTTCGCAGAAGAACGTGGATGCAAAGTCTGGAAACTGCGGCAGCGGGACTGGCGACAGAGCTGCCGCCTGACAGCGTTCTTTGACGGGGTATGGCCGCAGCAGAGCAAGCACAGAGCTCGCGAAAAATACCGCATATCCATTCAGCACCTGTGCCTTGGCTGGCACGGGTGCTGTTTTTGAAAAAAAGTGCGCCATTTGCCGCTGGATGTGATATACTGTAAAATCATAAGACCACCCTTGGGGGGCTGGCAGTTTGCCGCGCCTGTGTGGGATGCAGGGACGCCGCTGCCTTTAAAAAAGAGAGGAAGAAAACAAATGAGAAAGATACCTGTTATTTCTGCGCAGGAGGCCGCACTGCTGGTTAACGATGGCGATACGATTTCCACCGGCGGTTTTCTGAGCGCCGGCTCGCCGGAGACGCTGAACAAAGCGCTGGAACAGCGCTTCCTGGAAACGGGGCATCCCCGTGACCTGACGCTGTTTTTTGCCGCCTGTCAGGGCAACCGGGACGGCAGCGGCGGTGACCGCTACGCGCACGAGGGGATGCTCAAGCGTGCTGTCGGCGGCCATTGGGACCGGGCGCCGAAGCTGGGTGAGATGGCGCTGGCCGGGAAATTTGAGGCCTATGACCTGCCCCAGGGCGTGATCGGTCATATGTACCGCGATATTGCCGCTCATAAGATCGGCACCATTACCCATGTGGGCCTGTATACCTTTGTGGATCCCCGCAACGGCGGCGGTAAGCTCAACAGCACCGCCAGGGAGGACCTTGTCAAACTGGTCAATATCGAGGGGCAGGAACGCCTGCTGTATAAGACATTCCCCATCCATGTGGTGTTTCTCCGGGCCAGTTACGGGGATGAGTACGGCAACTGTACCGTGCACCGGGAGATCGGCCCGCTGGATGTGACCGCCATGGCGCAGGCCTGCCACAATTCCGGCGGAAAGGTGATCGTTCAGGTGGAAAAGGTGGTGCAGGGCGGCACGTTGGATCCCCGGCTGGTGGCCATTCCCGGCATCTGCGTGGATGCGCTGGTGGTAGGCTCCGCGGAGGATAGTCTCCAGTGCATGGGTGTTCCCTATGACGGCAGCCTGACAGGGGATTTCCGCGTTCCGTTGGATGCCATTCCGGAAATTCCGCTGGACGCCAAGAAGGTGGTGGCCCGCCGTGCCGCTATGGAGCTGCCCGATGGAGCGGTCGTCAATTTGGGCACCGGTGTGCCTGAAAAGATCGCCAATGTAGCCGCCGAGGAGGGAATCAGCGACAGGATGACGCTGACAGTGGAGGCGGGCCCCGTTGCCGGGATCCCCATGGGCGGCACGCAGTTCGGCGCGGCGGCCAATCCCATGGCGCTTATGCCCCACAATGTGCAGTTCGATTTTTACCAGGGCGGCGGTTTGGACGTAGCGTTCCTGGGTCTGGCGGAGACCTCGGGAAACGGGGACCTGAATGTATCCAAATTCGGCAGCCGCCTGGCTGGCTGCGGCGGCTTCATCGATATTACTCAGAACGCAAAGAAACTGGTCTACTGCGGTACTTTCACTACCAAGGGCCTTCGGACCGAATGTCGTGACGGCAAGCTGGTGATTCTGCAGGAGGGCAGCAGGAAAAAATTCGTCAGACAGGTGGAGCATGTTACCTTCTCGGGGCGATATGCTGTGGAGACAGGACAGCCGGTGCTGTACGTCACGGAACGGGCAGTTTTTACGCTGCGGCCGGAGGGGATGACCCTGATCGAGATCGCCCCCGGGATCGATCTTCAGACGCAGATACTGGACCAGATGGACTTTGTCCCCCAGATCGCCGAAGATTTGAAGCTGATGGACGCCCGCATTTTCCGTGAGGAAAAGATGGGCCTTGCTGATGTGTAAAGCCGCAGCGTACTGACGCCGTCTTTATACAGCCTTGATGCGGACACGGATACTCTTTTCCCTTCTCTATTAAGATGGCCGTATCATTAAGAGCAAGTAAAGCGCAATAAAGAGGTATCGGACATATGAGCAAACTGATTCACGGAAAAATTCGGCTGACGACTTCCCAATGCATTATCTTAGGCTTTTTCGGCATGATCCTGCTGGGGACGTTTCTGCTGATGCTGCCGTTTTCCAGCCGGGCAGGCGCGGTCACCCCGTTCGGTGATGCGCTGTTTACCGCCACCTCGGCCGTTTGCGTGACAGGTCTTGTGGTCTATGACACCGCCGCCTATTGGTCCGTGTTTGGGCAGACCGTCATCATCATCCTGATCCAGATCGGCGGTATGGGCGTTATCACAGTGGCGGCGTCCTTTGCGCTGATTTCCGGAAGAAGGATCTCCCTCATGCAGCGCAGCACCATGCAGGAAGCCATTTCCGCGCCGAAGGTGGGCGGCATCGTGCGTCTGACCAGCTTTATCATCAGGATCAGCCTGCTGATCGAGCTGCTGGGCGCTGTGGCCATGGCCCCGGTATTTTTCCGGGATTTCGGCCCAAAGGGGCTGTGGATGGCACTGTTCCATTCCATATCCGCCTTCTGCAATGCCGGCTTTGACCTGATGGGAACAAGTGCGCCCTTCTCCTCTCTGACAGGCTACACGGCGGATCCGGTCATCAATGTGATCGTCATGCTGCTGATCGTGATCGGGGGGATCGGGTTCCTGACCTGGGATGATATCAGGGCGCATAAGCTGCATATTCATCAGTATCGTATGCAGAGCAAGGTGATCCTCTGCACGACGGCAGTTTTGCTGCTGTTCCCGGCGCTTTACTTCTTTTTCTTTGAGTTCTCCGCCCTTGCTCCGGAGGAACGGATCCTCGCTTCTCTGTTTCAGTCGGTAACGACGAGGACGGCAGGCTTTAACACGGCGGATCTGACCGCCCTGAGCGAACCCGGACGATATATCATGATCGCGCTGATGCTGATCGGCGGAAGTCCCGGTTCCACGGCAGGCGGTATGAAAACCACCACGATTGCCGTGCTGTTTGCCTCGGCGATCTCCACGTTTTTCAGAAAGGAATACGCACATTTCTTCGGCCGGCGCATTGATGACGGCGTGATCAAAAACGCCGCCACGGTTTTGCTGATGTATTTGTCGCTGTTCTTTTTCGGCGGTTTGGCCATCAGTATCATAGAAGGCGCGCCGATGCTGGACTGCCTGTTTGAAACGGCGTCTGCCGTGGGCACTGTGGGCCTGACTTTAGGCCTGACGTCCCAGCTTGGACTGGTTTCAAGGGGCATATTGATCGTACTGATGTTTTTCGGGCGGGTAGGCGGATTGACCCTGATCTTTGCCGCTCTGTCCGGTACAGCTAAGAATGTGTCAAAGTACCCCCAGGAAAAAATCACCGTGGGATAAAAGGAGACGGATATGAAAACAATTCTTTTAATTGGTCTGGGCCGCTTTGGCCGGCACGTTGCCATACACCTGAACCGTCTGGGCCATCAGATCATGGCGGTAGACACTCAGGAGGAGCGTATCGAGGCAGTGCTGCCCTATGTGACCAACGCGCAGATCGGCGACAGCACCAATGCGTCCTTTCTGGAATCGCTGGGCATTCGGAATTTTGACGTATGCATCGTCGCCATCGGCGATAGCTTTCAAAGCTCTTTGGAGACCACCTCGCTGCTGAAGGAAATGGGCGGCAGGCTGGTGGTGGCCAGAGCCGCCACGGATGTGCAGGAAAAGTTTTTGCTGCGCAACGGTGCGGATGAGGTGGTATATCCGGAAAAACAGCTGGCAAAATGGACGGCCATCCGCTATACGGCAGATCACATTCTGGATTACATCGAGCTGGATGAGGACCACGGCATGTTTGAGATCCCGGTTCCGGACGAGTGGCAGGGCCGCTCCATTGCGCAGCTCGACATTCGCAAAAAATATAACATCAATATTATTGGCATCCGGAGCGGCGGGAAGCTGGAGATGTCGGTATTGCCGGATACGGTGCTGAATGCGGATGCGGCGCTTCTGGTGCTGGGGAAAAACAAGGATCTTCAGAAGTGTTTCCACACATAATGGAGCCGCACATGCGTAGGTGAAATATGCAGGATATCGTGCTGCTGTTTGTCCGGCACAACTGCCTTTTCCTTTTGGGCCATATGTCCGGAAATCAGCTCAAATAACTGTTTGCCATATGGGGCTTGACGTGTTACAATGGGTGCATGCAAGATATGTGATCGGGAGGGAAATACGATGATCTACCGGGACTTTCAGGGAAAAAAGCTGTCGATGCTGGGCTTTGGCACCATGCGTTTGCCGGTGCTGGAGGACGGACAGATCGATACCGCATTGACGCAGAGCATGATAGACTACGCCCTGGACCATGGAGTGAATTACTTCGATACCGCATGGCCGTATATGCAGAATCATTCGGAGACGGTGGTGGGCGCCTGCCTGAAAAAGCATCCCAGAGAAAGCTTTTATCTGGCCACAAAGTTTCCCGGCCACATGGTGGCGGAGCGTTACGATCCGGCGGATATTTTTGAGCAGCAGCTGGAAAAGTGCCAGGTGGAGTACTTTGATTTTTATCTGCTGCACAATGTTTATGAGAATTCCGTCGGTGTATATGATGATCCGCGGTGGGGCATCGTGGATTACTTTGTGGAGCAGAAGAAGCGGGGCCGCATCCGTCATCTGGGCTTCTCCTCTCATGCCGATCTGCCCTGCCTGACCGATTTCCTCGACCGCTATGGCGAAAAGATGGAGTTCTGTCAGCTGCAGTTCAACTATCTGGACTGGACCATGCAGCACGGAAAAGAGAAGTACCGGCTGCTTGAGCAGCGGGGGATCCCCCTGTGGGTAATGGAGCCGGTACGGGGCGGAAAGCTGGCTTCCCTTGCCCATGAAGATGAACAGCGGCTCCATGCCGTCCGGCCGGATGACAGCATCGCCTCCTTTGGCTTCCGCTGGCTGCAATCCTTCGACAACATCGCCATGGTGCTCTCCGGCATGTCCAATATGGAACAGATGGCAGACAACATCAAGACCTTTGATCATCTTGATCCGTTGTCCGATGCCGAGCAGGAGATCATCATGGAGGCGGCGGAGCGCATGAAGAACTCCGTTCCCTGTACTGCCTGCCGTTACTGCTGCGATGGCTGCCCCATGGGATTGGATATTCCCGACCTGCTGCACAAGTATAATCAACTGCGGATCGGCAGCGGCTCCTCTGTAAAGATGCAGCTGGACGCGCTGCCCAAGGAGAAATGGCCGGAAGCCTGTATCGGCTGCGGCGCCTGTGCCGTAGTCTGCCCCCAGAAGATCGCCATTCCGGATCAATTGGCGGCCTTCGCGGCGGAGCTGGACAAGGTCCCCAGTTGGGCGGATGTCTGCAAGGAGCGGGCGGAGGCGGAGCGCAGGGAAAAAGCCTCCCGAGGCCGCTGATACATACCGACGGATACGAAAAGAGTGCTGCCGCAGGGCAGCACTCTTTTGCGTCATATGACCTTTTCCGGCGCCGCGTCAATTTTCACGCGGTTCCGCCGGGAACTGGCGGCCGGTATGGTCAATGGTATAGTCTCCCGTCAGGATCAGTTGGCTGATGGGCACCACCGTATAACCGTCATTGATGAGATATTCCAGAATCCGCGGCAGCGCCTCCGGTGTATGAAGCGCAGCGTTATGGAACAGCACGATGCTGCCCGGCTGCACCTTGGAGGTGACCCGTTGATAGATGGTATCCGCGTCATAGTCCTTCCAGTCCAGGCTGTCCACATCCCATTGGATCGGCTCCATACCCAACGAGCGCACGGCGGAGATCACATGATCGTCATACTCGCCGTAGGGGCAGCGGATCAGCGTGGGACAGCGGCCGGTGACGGCTTCGATCTTGTCGCAGCTGGCTTTGATGTCCGAGATGATCTGGGAGGAACTCAGGCTGTTATAGTGGTCGTGATGGTTGGAATGGCTCATGACCTCATGCCCTGCGTCATGCAGCGCTTTCACGGATTCCGGGTACTTATCCACCCAGTCGCCCACCACGAAAAAGGTGGTTTTCACGTTGTATTTCGCCAGAATATCAATCAGAAGCTGTGTATCCTCATTCCCCCATGCGGCGTCGAAGGAGATGGCGCACAGCCGGTTCTTGCACTCCACTGAATAGATGGGCAGCTGCCGCTGAGAAGCTGCGGCTGCCCGTGACGTGGGATACAGCGTGACATAAAAAATACCTGCCGCCAGCGCCAGTGTACACAGCGCCAGCACCATACCGCGGCGCAGCAGAAAGATCCGCACCCGTTTCTCTTTCATATGATCCCGTCCTTTCCGGTGTCCAGTCTGCCATCAACGAACAAGAGCAGTCCTTGTCAATTGATGGTATGCGTCCGGCGGACCGGGTATGTCAATGAAAGCAGAGCCTGTAAAAAGCGGTTGCAAAAGATATGGCCGATCGGTATAATAATGCCCAATATCAAACAGGAAGGCGACGCAATATGAGCAAAGTGACCTATATGGAGACCGGGTCCACCGATCCCACCTATAATCTGGCATTTGAAGAATATGTTCTGACGCACCGCAGAGAAGGGGAATACCTGCTTCTCTGGCAGAACGACAACACCATTGTGGTGGGCCGCAACCAGAACACCGCCCAGGAGATCGACCCCGCCTTTGTGGAGCGGCACCATATCCGCGTGGTGCGCCGTGGTACCGGCGGCGGCGCGGTCTACCACGATATGGGCAACCTGAACTACTCCTTCATCACCGACGTGGGCGATGCCGAGCGGCTGACCATGGAGCGCTTCACACGGCCCATTGTGGCGGCGCTGCAGGGCCTGGGACTGCAGGCGGAGGCCTCCGGCAGAAACGACATTCTGGTGGAGGGCCGCAAGGTGTCCGGCACGGCCCAGCGGCTGGTCAACGGGCGCATCCTGCACCACGGGACGCTGCTGTTCGATTCCCGGCCGGAGATGATCGCCGGCGCTTTGAAAGCCGATCCGGCAAAGTTTACGTCCAAAAGCGCCAAATCGGTGAAAAGCCGCATCGGCAACATCCGGGACTTCCTGCCGGTGGATATGACGCTGGAGGCGTTCTGGACATACTTAAAGGAGACGCTGTCCGGCGACGGACTGGTGCAGAGTGCGTTAACGGAGGAGGAGTTGGCGGCGGTGCGGGCGCTTCAGGCGGAGAAATACGCCACCTGGGACTGGAACTATGGCTGTTCGCCCCGGTTTGACATGGTGAACCGCAATTACTTTGCCGGCGGCCGTCTGGAGGTAGGCGTGTCGGTGGAGAAGGGGAAGATCACGGCTATCCGCTTCTATGGCGACTTTCTCAGTGTAACGGATACGACGCCGCTGTGCCGTGCGCTGGAGGGCGTGGCGTATCGGGAGGACGCGGTGGAAGCCGTGCTGGCGCAGCAGCCTCTTGCAGAGATGTTCGGCGGCATCACACAACCGGAGATCCTCAGTACGATTTTCAATCGGTAAACCGCGACCAGGCAGAGAGCCGCAGCCGCGGCTCTCTGCCTGCGTTTTCTCTCCTTTACAACCGCCGGGAAGTGCGGTAAAATGGGGAAAAACCACCTGTCGGAGGCGTCCCATGACCATTACCGTCCCGCTGCCTCAGGGCAGCTATCCCATTCATATCTGCCGCGGTGCGCTGCCGCAGGCGGGCGCGCTGCTGTCCCCGCTTTCCTGCCGCCGCTGGGCGGTGGCGGCGGACGACACAGTGGCGGCGCTGTATGGCGGCGCGGTGCTGGACAGTCTCCGTGCTGCCGGGCTGGTCTGTGAACTGCTGACCTTCCCGGCAGGCGAGGCGCACAAGACGCCGGAGACCTGCCTTGCCCTGTGCCGCCAATTGGCCCGACAGAACTTCACCCGGGCCGATGGTCTGCTGGCTCTGGGCGGCGGCGTCACCGGCGACCTGGCCGGCTTTGCGGCCGCCTGTTATCAGCGGGGCATGACGCTGGTTCATCTGCCCACTACGCTGCTGGCGCAGGTGGACAGCGCCGTGGGCGGCAAAACGGCGGTGGATCTGCCGGAGGGGAAAAACCTGCTGGGAAGCATTTACCAGCCCCGTATGGTGCTGGTGGACCCCGATTGCCTTTCCACTCTGCCCCGGCGCCAGTGGCGCTGCGGTGTGGCGGAGATCATCAAATACGGCATGATCCGTGATCCCGCCATTCTGGACGAGTTGGAGCGTCAATCCCCCGACTGGTCGGGCGTGATCGCCCGCTGCCTGAGGGTGAAGGCGGCGCTGGTGGCCGCTGACGAGCATGATACCGGCGTTCGCCGTTTGCTGAACTTCGGCCACACCTTCGGCCATGCCTATGAGGCCGCCGGCGGATATGGGGCGTATACCCATGGAGAAGCGGTGGCCGCCGGCATGGCGACTATCCTGCGCTGGCAGCTGCACCGCGGCGACCATGTCACGGCGGCGTACCGCCGCCTGCTGGCCCTGCTGGAGAAATACGGCCTGCCCCATGAGCTGCCCTTGACCGGTGACGGACTGGCGCAGTACATGGGACGGGACAAGAAGCGGGAGGGGGATACCCTTCATGCCGTGCTGCTGCGGGCTGTGGGAGAGGCTTATATAGAGGATATCCCGTTTTCTGCGCTGCGGGAGGTGAGAACGTGACCCGGCGGCTGATGCCTGCCCGCCTTGGCGGAACGGTAACGGTGCCTGACAGCAAGAGCGCGTGGCACCGGGAGCTGATCTGCCGCTTTCTGGCGTCGCAGCCCCTGCCGCAGCACGTCTCCGGGGACGATGTGTGCCGCACATTGGCGGGTCTCCGGGGATTACAGAGCGGCGTCTCCGCCGTGGATTGCGGGGCGTCCGGCTCCACGCTGCGATTTTTGCTGCCGCTGGCCATGGCGCTGAACCGGACGGGAATGGAGTTTACAGGCAGTTCCCGGCTGCTGGAGCGCCCCCTGTCCGTCCCCTATCCGGTGGAACGGACGGCGAAGGGCTATCGCGTTACCGGGTCGTTGTCGCCGGGCTGCTATGCACTGCGGGGCGACGAAACCTCCCAGACCGTCAGCGGCCTGCTGATGGCGCTGCCGCTGCTGCCGTCACCCTCGGAGATCGTACTGACCACACCGCTGGTGTCCCGCGCCTATGTGGAT
This sequence comes from uncultured Clostridia bacterium, assembly GCA_945915065.1. Classification (GTDB taxonomy): domain Bacteria; phylum Bacillota; class Clostridia; order Oscillospirales; family Oscillospiraceae; genus Vescimonas. Next base: position 14,284 of record CAMEER010000020.1, read on the forward strand.
ATGACGCTGGACGCGCTGCGCCGCCACGGCGTCACGGTGCGCCCTACGGAAAAGGGATGGCAGATTCCCGCGCCCCAGACCTTTTTGCCTGATGAGAGTCCGGTGGAGGGGGACTGGTCGGCGGGCGGCTGGTGGTTGGCGGTCAATGCCCTGCAGGGGGGCGGTATCACGGTACAGGGCCTGTCCCGGAGCAGCCGCCAGCCTGACCGGGCCATTACCGGCTATGTGACCCGGCTGCCGGAGACGGTGGATGTATCCCAGTCTCCGGATCTGCTGCCCACGCTGGCGCTGCTGGCGGCGGTGCTGCCTCAGACCACCCGGTTCACCGGCGGCACGTTTCTGCGCCGTAAGGAGAGCGACCGGCTCCACGCCGTTGCCACGGTGCTTGCGGCGTTGGGAACGACGGTACAGGAATTACCGGACGGCCTGCTGATCCGCGGCGGCACGCCCCTGCGGGGCGGCGTGACGCTGGACGCCTTCGGCGATCACCGCATCGCCATGCTGTGCGCCTGCGCCGCACTGCTGTGCGATGGGCCGGTGTTGCTGCGCGGTGGGGATCATGTATCGAAATCCTATGAGGGTTTTTGGAGAGATTACACGCTGTTAGGCGGAAAAGTGGAAGTATTCGACTGAAAGTGGGGAATGGGAATGTTGGACTATACGCTGTTCGGGGAGTCTCACGGCCCGGTGGTGGGGGTACTGCTGCGGCATGTGCCGGCGGGGATTCCGGTGGACGCCCTGCAAATGGAGCGGGAGCTGCTGCGCCGCCGCCCCTCGGATACGCTGTCCACGGCCCGGCGGGAGACCGATCCGGTGCAGTTTCTCTCCGGCGTGTTCCGGGGTTACACCACCGGTATGCCGCTGGTCATGGTGATCCCCAACAGTGACGTGCATGCCCGGGACTATGATGCCCTGCGCACTGTGGCGCGGCCGGGACACGCTGATTTTACCGCTCATGTAAAGGCAAAGGGCTTCCATGACTACCGGGGCGGCGGCCATTTTTCCGGCCGGCTCACCGCTCCGCTGACGGCGGCGGGCAGCATTGCCAAAACGGTGCTGGCCGCACAGGGAGTCACCGTAAGCGCCCATATCGTGGACGAGGAGGACCTGCGCCGCCGTGCCGCCGAAGCCAAGGCGGCCGGCGACAGCGTGGGGGGGCAGATTTTCTGCCGCATCAACGGGCTGCCTGCCGGTATCGGCGGGCCGGATTGGTTCGACGCGGTGGAGAGTGAGATTGCCCGCCATGTGTTCGCCATTCCCGCCGTAAAGGCGGTGGGCTTCGGCGCAGGGGAGGATTTTGCCGGAATGCGGGGCAGCCAGGCCAACGATCCGCTGTGTACCGACGGCAGAAATGTGTGGACAGAAACCAACCACAACGGCGGCATTAACGGCGGCATCACCAACGGGATGCCGGTGGAGTTCACCGTTACCTTCAAGCCCACGCCCACCATTGCCGTGGAGCAGGAAACCGTGGATCTGGAGACGATGAAAAATGTCACCTTGTCCGCCGCCGGACGGCACGACAGCTGCATCGTTCTGCGGGCTGCCCCCATTGTGGAGGCTGCCGCCGCGCTGGCCATTTGCCAGTTAATGGAAGCGGAACCTGCGGAAGATATAACTGGATATCGTAATAAAATTGACGAAATAGACGAAAAAATAGTAAAACTGCTGTCCGAAAGGCTGCAAATAGGGGGCAAAATCGGTACATTAAAGGCCTTAAAGGGGCAAAAAATCCGCGATAAACAGCGGGAGGCGGAGGTACTGCGCAGCCGCGGCGACCTGGCCCCGGAATATCGGGACGCCATTGAGGCCATCTTTGACACCATCATGTCCCAGACCCGCGAGGTGGAAAAATGAGGAAAAACCTGATCCTGGTCGGACTGCCCGGCAGCGGCAAGACCACCGTGGGCCGGCTGACTGCGGCGCGGCTGGGCTTGTCTTTTGCTGACTGCGATACGCTGATAGAGACGGCGGAGGGCATGACCATTCCCGCGATTTTTGACCGGAAGGGTGAGCCGTATTTCCGCGCCGCAGAGAGCCGGATATTGGCGGACTTATGCGGCGGCTCCGGCCGGGTGATCGCCACCGGCGGCGGCGCTGTGGTGGAGGAAAAAAACCGAATAATCATAAAACGATCCGGATTTGTGGTGTTTTTGGATAGAGATATCGGAGACATCGCCGGATGCGTGGGGAACAGAGAACGCCCTGTGCTGCGAAAGTGTACGCTGGCGGAGCTGGCGGCGCAGCGCCGGGCGTGGTATCTGGCCTGCGCTGATGCCGTGGTGGACGGCAGAACGGCGGAGGAGCTGGCGGAGAGAATCACGGAAATTTGGAGGAAGGTATGAAGTTTTTAATTCTCAATGGGCCCAATCTGAACCTGTTGGGGCGGCGGGAGCCGGAGATATATGGGCACAGCACCTATGCCGGGCTGTGCCGGGAGATCGCGGAATATGCCGAAAACCGCGGAAATCAGGTGCACTTTGTGCAGTCCAATCATGAGGGTGTGCTGATCGACGTGATCCAGCAGGCGGGAGAGGACGGCACCCAGGGCATCGTCATCAATCCCGGCGCCTACAGCCATTACAGCTACGCCATCCACGATGCGCTGCGGTCGGTGGACGTGCCGGCGGTGGAGGTGCATATCAGCGATATCACCGCCCGGGAGCCATGGCGGCAGGTTTCGGTTACGGCAGCCGCCTGCGTTAAGATGATCACCGGACAGGGATTGGCAGGCTACCTGCAGGCCATGGACATTCTGGAGGTGCATCGGAAATGAACACAAGAGTAAAAAATGCACCGGAATGGGCGGTGCTGTTACCGGCAGCAGGGTTTACCATCTGGGGCTTCAGCCTGCTGCTGACCCGCGTCGGCCAGCGGTATGCCAGCCCCATGGTGCTGCTGAGCATACGGTTTCTTCTGGCCTTTCTGCTGCTGAATGTACCACTGGTGCTGGGCAGGGAGAAATTACGGCTGCGGGGCAAAAACCTGCGGCCGCTGGCAATGCTGGGCATACTGGAGCCGCTGTGTTTCGTGTTTGAAAGCTATGCCATCTATTTCACCAACGCCACGATCACCGGTGTGGTATCGGCGTTGTCACCCATTGTGGCCATGGCGCTGGCGGCCCTGCTGCTGCGGGAGTATCCTACCCGGCATCAGGCACTGTTTTCCCTGCTGCCTGTGGCGGGCGTGATCCTGCTGACGGCGGCGGGACAGGAGGTGGGCGCAATGTCATGGATCGGCGTCCCGTTTCTGCTGGGATACAGTATATGCAGCGGCTATTTTAAAGTAGCCAACCGCACAGCGGCGGACTTCTCTCCCTACGAACGGACGTATGTGCTGCTGCTGAGTTGTACCGTGTTTTTTACCGGGGCGGCATTGGTGGAGTGCAGGGGCGATCTGGGAGCCTACATTCAGCCGCTGCACCAGCCCGTATTTGTCATTGTGATCCTGCTGCTGAGCGTGTTCTGCTCGATTGCGGCCAACATGCTGGTAAACTACGGCGCGGGACGCATCAGTGTTACCAAAATGTCGGCTATCGGCAACATCAACACGGTGGTTTCCGCTTTTGCGGGTGTGGTGTTCCTGAGGGAGCCTTTCACCTGGGTGATGCTGCTTGGATCAGTACTGGTACTGGTGGGTGTGCGGCAGGTGACGAAACGGGGGTGCGTAACGGTATGTTTAAGCTTTGCGTGATCGGGGATCCGGTGGCCCACAGCCTGTCACCGGCCATTCATACGGCATTGCTGGCACAGTGGGGCTTGGAGGGCCGCTATCAGGCGGTGACCGTCAGGCCGGAGGAACTGGCATCGTTTGTGGAGCGGGCCAGACAGGGCGCCTATGACGGCTTCAATGTGACCATGCCCCATAAGCAGACCATCTTGCCGCTGCTGGACGCTGTGGAGGGCGACGCGGCTGCCATGGGCGCGGTCAACACCGTGGTGGTACGACAGGGCAGGGCCGTAGGCTATAACACCGACGGGGTTGGCTTTGTGCGTTCGCTGCCCTTTGGGGCGGGCGGAAAGCGTGCGCTGGTATTGGGCAGCGGCGGCGCCGCCGCTGCGGTATGCCGGGCACTGGTTCAGGCGGGCGCGGAGGTGACGGTATGCTGCCGCCATCCGGAAAAGACGGCGGACTGGGGTGTGACCGCATGTTCCTGGGAGCTGCTGCCGTCTGCGGCGGCGCAGTGCAGTCTGCTGGTAAACGCCACGCCGCTGGGCATGACGGGGCGGGAGTCGTTTGCGGACTTCCGCTTTTTGGATCGCTGCTGCGGCTGGGTCTACGATCTGGTGTATGAGCCGCGGGAGACGGCGCTGCTGGCAGCGGCCCGGGCGCGGGAACTGCCGGTCATCGGCGGGCTGGCGCTGCTGCACGCTCAGGCGGAATTGGCGTTTGAATTGTTTATACAATAGAAAAGACTGACGGCCGCAGGCCGCCAGTCTTTTTTCATTAGCTATTGGAGGGGTACCGGCTGTTTTGCAGCAGCCTTGTGGCCACAGCGGATTGGCAAAGTGCGCGTGTCTTGCCGGAAGCGGTCAGCAGACGCCAAAGAATTCTTTGGCGATATCGGCGCTCTGCTTGGCGTCTCTGGCGTAGTAATCCGCGCCGATCTTCCGGGCGTATTCCTCCGTCAGCACGGCACCGCCGGCCATGATTTTGCACTCCGGCTTCGCGGCGTGGAGGGCGGCGATGGTCTCCTCCATGCTCCTGAGGGTGGTGGTCATCAGGGCGGACAGGCCCACCAGATGCACGTCCCCGGCCTGTACCGCCTCTACCACCTTTTCCACCGGCACGTCACGGCCCAGATCGATGACCTCAAAACCGTAGTTCTCCAAAATGACCCGAACGATGTTCTTGCCGATATCGTGAACGTCACCCCGGACGGTGGCCAGAACGATCCGGCCCTTGGCGGCGCCGGCGCTACCGGTTCGGGCGAGAGCGGCCTTGATCTCGTCAAAGGCGCTTTGAGCGGCGCTGGCGGCCTGCAGCAGCTGGGGCAGGAACAGCGTGCCGGTTTCGTATTTGCTGCCCACGGCGTCCAGCGCCGGGATCAGCGCATCATCCACCAGCGTCAGCGGCGGCTGTTCCTGCAGCAGAGCGCGGGTCGCGGCGGCGGCTTCGCCCTTCAGGCCCTGCTCCACCGCTTTCATCAGGGGGTCATAGGGGCCTTCCTCCGGCGAGCCGAGGGCTTGGGCATTATGCAGCGCACGGGTCAGCTCTGCGGGGGTGGGGATACGGTCGGCGTAGCGGGCAATATAGCCGGCGCTTTGGGCGTCCCTGCCCGTGAGAACGTTGTAGGCGCAGACGGCGGCCATGACCTCCTCACTGGCGGGATCCACAATGGCCAGATCCAGTCCCGCCTGCATGGCCAGCGTCAGGAACGTGGCGTTAAGGTAGGAACGGCAGGGCAGGCCGAAGCTGATGTTGGAAATGCCCAGAATGGTGCGGACGCCCAGCTCGTTCTTGCACAGCGCCAGTGCCCGGAGCGTCTCCATTACGTTCTCCTGCTGAGCGCTGGCGGTAAGGGTCAGGCAGTCGATATAAATGTCCTCTCTGGGGATACCGGCGGCCAGCGCCGCGTCTCGAATGCGGCGGGCGATGGCCACCCGCTCCTCTGCTCCGGCGGGGATGCCCGCGCCGTCCACCGTGAGGCCGATCACCGCCGCGCCGTACTTTTTGCACAGGGGCAGGATATGCTCCAGAACGGCGGGAGCGCCGTTGACAGAGTTCACGATGGGCTTGCCGTTATAGGCCCGCAGGCCCCGCGCCAGCGCCTCCACATTGGTGGAATCCAGCTGCAGCGGCTGGCTGACCACGCTCTGCACCGCCTTGACCACCTGCTCCATCATGGCAGGCTCGTCCACATCCGGCGTCCCCACGTTGATATCCAGCAGCTGGGCGCCGGACTCTGCCTGCGCCACGGCCTGCTCCATGATGTAGTCCATGTCGCCCTGACGCAGCGCCTGACGGAAACGGCTTTTTCCGGTGGGGTTGATCCGTTCGCCCACCACGGTAATGCCGTCCACGGTGACGCAGTCCACCGCGGAACAGAGCACCGAGGGCATGGGATGGGCCGTCCGGCCGGGAACGCAATCAGCAAACACATCCTTCAGCAGCCGGATAAAGTCCGGGGTCGTGCCGCAGCAGCCGCCGGCGGCAAACAGCCCCAGCTCCCGATAGGGCTTCATCTGTTCGGCGTAGAGCTGTGGCGTGATGTCGTAGCCGCTGCCGTCGGCACGGGGCAGGCCGGCGTTGGGCTTGACGAACACCGGGAAATCTCCCGGTACCGCCGCGGCCAGCCGCCGGGCCATGGGGAGGATCTCTTTGGGCCCCAGGGAGCAGTTGATGCCCACGGCATCCGCGCCGAGTCCTCGGGCGGTGGCGGCGAAGCTCTCCACCGTGCAGCCGGTGAAGGTACGGCCGTCCGCCTCAAAGCTCATGCTGGCCAGTACCGGCAGGGTGCTGTTTTCTTTTGCCGCCAGCAGCGCACCCTTCAATTCGTACAGGTCGGTGAAGGTCTCGATCATCACCAGATCGGCGCCGGCGGCTACGCCGGCGCGGACGATCCGGGCGTATTCGCTGACGGCGTCCTCGAAGGCCAGCGTACCGATAGGTTCCAGCAGCTCCCCCAGCGGGCCGATATCCAGTGCTGTCAGCGCACCGTAGGGAGCGCAGGCACGCTTGCAGCAGGCCACGCCCGCCGCGATGATCTGCTCCAGCGGATAGGGACTGCCCGCCAGCTTGTGGGGCGACGCGCCAAAGGTATTGGTGTTGATAACGCGGCTGCCGGCGGCAGCGTACATGCCGTGGATGGATTCGATCAGCTCAGGGTCGGTGATATTGAGTTCCTCGAGTCTTGCGCCCAGCTTCAGACCGGAGGCCTGAAGCATGGTGCCCATGCCGCCGTCCAGCAGGAGGGTATGGGGCTGGGAAAAGAGTTCACTGACTTGCACAAGTCTCACCTCTCTTTCGGTATTCGCAGCGGGCACGCAGCGCACAGTGGCCGCAGCCTGCCAGATGTCCTTTTACCGGGTGGTCGCTGACGCCCAGCAGCGCCGTCACGCTTTTGCGGGGCAGCAGCAGGTCGGTGCCGGTGACGCACAGGCCGATCCGCCGCTGGGCGTCCAGCGCCGCCGCCACCAGCGGCTGGACGGAAATGGGCCAATCGCCATAACCCGGCGAGAAGCGGGACGTCAGGTATCTGCCGCTTTCGGCCGCTATTTGACGCAGTGCGGCTTCGGCGGCGTCCGCCGCCTGCTCGGCCAGCGCGGAGCCCAGCGCGTCCGATGCTACACCAGCGGCGATATCGCCTACGCCGGCACGGCGGATCTGCAGGTCTGCGCCGGGGCCGAGGGTGACGGCCAGCAAGATGGCGCGGTCACAGCCTGCCAGATGCTTCATGACATCTGCGCCTGACAGAATACCTGCGGCGGACAGCGCGGCCACGTCGCTCTCCAGCCAGACGGCACGGGGCGCGGCGGCGGTCAGCAGGGGAGGGGCGCAGAGCTCCAGCAGCGCCCGGGTCGCAGCATCCACGCTGCCCTGCCGCGCACCGAAATAGCGCGCGGCCTGATCGATGTCGATCTGGCATGGTTTTTCCAGCGCCAGCGGCCGGCCCGGACCGATGGGCATACCCTCACCCCCTTGTTTTCATGGTTGATTCAGTATACCGCAGCGGCGCATTTTTAGCAATCCCGTCTGTTATGGGAATAATTCATAAAAAACCGACAGATTTTCGCGGGAAATCTGTCGGTGCAGCTCCATAGTAGGGAAAAGAGGCTGCGCAAGATGCTGCGGTTGCTGCGATGCCGTCATATGAAAAAGAAACACCACCGAAAGGGTGGTGTTTCTTTTTGGAGCGGGCGACGAGGCTCGAACTCGCTACCTCGACCTTGGCAAGGTCGCGCTCTACCAGATGAGCTACGCCCGCAAAATGGTGCCTCAGGCCGGGGTCGAACCGGCGACACGCGGATTTTCAGTCCGCTGCTCTACCAACTGAGCTACCGAGGCAAATGGCGACCAAGAAGGGGCTCGAACCCTCGACCTCCAGCGTGACAGGCTGGCGTTCTAACCAACTGAACTACTTGGCCATGACAGTGGTGGGAACAACTGGACTCGAACCAGTGACCCCCTGCTTGTAAGGCAGGTGCTCTAACCAGCTGAGCTATGCTCCCGTCCTTGCCATTTCTTTCGTAAACGGCGAGTGTTATTATACTAAAATCGCTCCCAACTGTCAACAAAAAAATCGAAAATTTTCAAAAAATTTTTCGCTCGCTTACAGGCCGGCGATGAGAGCGCGCAGCTCTTCACCGGAGAAATCATACACCGCATCGCAGAACTGGCAGGTCATGCTGCAGTGACCCTGCTCCTCCAGCAGCTGCTGCAATTCCTCCTTGCCCAGCGAGATCAGGGCTCGTTCCACCCGCGCCCGGCTGCAATAGCAGCGGTACTCCACCGGAGAGGTCTCCAGGATTTTCAAATCGAAGTCGGACATGACCTGCCGCAGCAGATGCTCCGGGTCATCGTCCCTGTCCAGAATGGCGGAGACATTGCCGGCGGCCATGATACCGCCCTCCACCTTGACAATGGTATCCTCAGTGGCGCCGGGCAGCAGCTGAATCAGATAGCCTCCGGCGGCCTTCACACTCTGGTCACGGTCCACCAGCACCCCCAGTCCGCAGGCGGTGGGGATCTGCTCGGACTCCACAAAGTAGGCGGCCACGTCCTCGGCGATCTCGCCGCCCAGCAGGTCGATGGTGCCCACATAGGGCTCCTTCATATGCAGGTCCTTGATGACGGTGATGGTGCCCTCGCGACCCACCGCGCTGCCTACGTCCAGCTTGCCGTCCTCCCGGAGGGGGAGATCCACCTGTGGGTTGGTCACATAGCCCCGGACGTTGCCCTGGTTGTCGGACACGGCCAGCACGGTGCCCAGCGGGCCGCCGCCCTTGATCTGGAGGGTCAGGCTGGCGCCGCTGTCCTTCAAAGCGTTGCCCATGAGACTGGCGGCGGAGAGCGTGCGGCCCAGCGCCGCCGTGCCCACCGGCAGAAGCTTGTGAATCTGCCGCGCCCGCTCCGTCAGGTCGCGGCTGCAGATGGCGGCGGCCTGTACCAGACCGTCGGATGAAATGGCTCTTACGATTCTATCCATAAATAAGGTATCTTCCTCCTGCGATTACTTTCGGATGGCGGTGAAATAGATGCGCTGTTCTCCCTCACGGGGGCTGCGGCGCACCATATCGCCGTAGATGCGGATATCGGCGAAGCCGGCAGCTTTCAGCCACGCGGTCAACTCCTCCACGGTATAGGCCCGCTGCCGGTGGATCTCCAGCTGCCTGTCCCATGCGCCGTCGCTCTGCAGGCGGAACAGGTCCACAAAATAGGTGCACAAGCCACGGCGATACTCGGTACGCCAGACGCAATAGGTATCCTCTGTCTCATCCAGAAACACCTGCCCGTCCAGTGACGACAGCTTTCCCACGGTGTTTACGTCGAACACCAGCAGTCCGCCGGGGGCGATGAACAGGTGCAGCCGCTGAAAGGTGCGCTGCACGTCGGCGGGGCGGGTCAGGTAATTGAGACTGTCCAGACAGCAGACGGCAGCATCCACCGTGCCGTACAGATCCAGCTTCGGCATGGACTGATGCAGGAAGATGGGGGCGATGCCCTCCACGGCGCCGCTTTTGCGCATGGCGGCGGCCAGCATATCCTCACTGTTGTCCACGGCGATCAGCTCATAGCCCCGGGCGGTGAGGATCCATGTCATGGTACCGGTGCCGCAGGCAAGATCCAGCACCGTATGTACCGGGATACGGCTGCGGCGAAACAGCTTCTCGATAAAATCCGCCCGCTTTTCATACTGTACGTCGCCGGTCAGCGCGTCGTAACGGGAGGCCAGCGCGTCATAGGCGGTCATTCCTCCGGCTCCTTTTCCACCTTCTCCTTTTCTTCCAGCTCCTTCATCTTTTCCAGTACGCTTTCATAGCCACCGGCACCGTAGATCAGGCTGCGGTTGACGCGGCTGATGGTGGCGCTGGAGGCGCCGGTGCGCTCCAGAATATCATTATAAATCAGCCCGTTGTTCAGCAGCGTGGCCACCTCGTAACGCTGCTCCATGGAGCGCAGCTCCGGGATGGTGCACAGGTCCTGAAAGAAGTTATAGCACTCCTCCTCGGTCTCCAGTGTCAGGATCGCCTTATACAGGCGGTCATTTTTTTCCTTCTTGGCGATCTTGCATTTTGCGGCATGTACGGCCATAGCCAATCCTCCCTTTTTGTTCCAGCTTTCCCTGTAAGTTCCTGTTACTTTCATATTCTAACGCTTTCGCACGTGAAAGTAAAGCATGAAAAAGAAAAATTTCTGTTAAAAACGCAAAACAGGAACATTTTACCTTGACTTCTCGTCACAGGGATAGAACAATAGAGGAGGAGACAGCATGAAGAAAGCGAGAGCAATCCTGTGCGGCGTGCTGGCGGCGTTGATGCTGGCGGGCTGCGGCGGGCAGCAGGGAGGAGCAACCTTGGATCTGAAACAGTATGCCGTCGCGCAGGCGGTCTATCCGGACTATCCGAAGCGGCCCATTGAGGCGGACTATTACAGGGATGACGGCCAATGGGATGACAGCGCCTATGAGGCGGATTATGAGAAGTATGTTGACGGACTGCGGGCGCTGGGAAAGGATGAGGAGCGGGTGGACACCGCGGCGCTGACGACCTTTGGCGGCAATACCGCAGCGGCCATCTTTACCACGCAGGAGAACACCGTATATTCACCGGTGAGCCTGTATGTGGCGCTGAGCATGCTGACGGAGCTGACAGACGGCGAGACGAAGCAGCAGGTGATGGATCTGCTGGGTGTCACTGACAGCGGTGCGCTGCGGGAATGGACAAAAACGCTGTGGGAGCAGCTGTATTGCGACGACGGCGTAAACACCCTGCGTCTGGCCAACGCGGCGTTTCTGAACGAAACCGTGCAGTTCAGACAGCCGGCGCTGGACACGCTGGCAGAGAGCTTTTATGCGTCATCTTACCGGGTGCCTATGGGTACGACAGCAGCCAATGACACCATCGCGGCCTGGATCAACGAGCAGACCGGCGGCCTGCTGGCTGATGCCGCCAACGGGATCACCACACAGGCGGACACATTATTGAAATTGTACAATACCATTTACTATAAGGCCGGCTGGATGAATTGCTTTTTGAAAGAGAATACCTCCGCCGATACCTTTACCTCCGCCGATGGCACCGGGCAGACGTGCGACTTTATGCGCCGGACGGTGAACGGAGAGAACTATCGAAGGGGCAGGGACTATCTGGCTGCGCAGCTGGCCATGAATGACGGCAGCTGCATGACCTTCGTCTTACCGGACGAGGGCGTGTCACCGGAAACGCTGCTGAAGCGGGAGGGGCTCCTGACAGAGATCACGGAGCAGGATGACTACGGCAAGATCCACTGGTCGGTGCCCAAGTTTGATGCAAGCTCCACGGTGGAGCTGGAGGATGCGCTGCAGGCATTGGGCATTACGGATGCCTTTGACGCCGACAGGGCCGATCTCTCGCCGCTGACGGATGACGGCGCCTATGTATCCAACGTGACACAGGCCGCACGGGTCAAGGTGGATGAACAGGGCGTGGAAGCCGCCGCCTATACGGAGATCGCGATCGCCCGAAACGCCCTGCCGCCGGAGAATCTGCCGGTAGTGGAGATGAACCTGAACCGTCCGTTCCTGTTCGTGATCCGGCAGGGCGATGTGCCCCTGTTCATCGGCACGGTGCAGACTTTGGAGGCATAACGGACCGTGACGGGCAAAGTGCTGAAAAAACCTACAATTTTTTAGAAAAATAAGAGAAAATCCCCTTGACAACAGGGGGATTTTCCTTTATTATTAGCAAGTACGCGCGTTAAGGGTGCTGCACACCCGGAGGCGTTTACAACTGCGATGAACCGAAAGATTGCGGCTTCGCCGGTAACTTTCGGGGAGTATGTCCGATAATCGGGCGGCTGAGAGAGTTCTGCTACGTCAGCGTAGATCGCTGCGCCAGAAGCACACCGGCCGGATTGCGCCGGTGTTTCTTGTGAGCCGGAATGATACGCACGGAACGGCGTATAAGAAATTTCTCACCGTACGGCATTGGTCAAAGCAACAAAAACCGTACAAATTTAGGAGGAACAAACCAAAATGGCAAAAGAAATGATCCGCATTCGTCTGAAGGCCTATGACCATCAGGTCATCGACCAGTCCGCAGAGAAGATCGTCGAGACCGCCAAGCGCACCGGCGCCACCGTGTCCGGCCCCATCCCTCTGCCCACCAAGAAGGAGATCGTCACGATCCTGCGTGCGACCCACAAGTATAAGGACAGCCGTGAGCAGTTCGAGCGCCGCACCCACAAGAGACTGATCGATATCACCAACTCCACCCCCAAGACCGTCGAGGCCCTGATGGCTCTGGACCTGCCCGCCGGTGTGGAGATCGAGATCAAGCTGTAAGGTACACATCATAATAAGTACCCGGCGATCTCAAAGCGAACCCCTTTTATCATGCTTGCAACCCAATGTCCGCTGACTTGCGTTAAGGCGGACGGGTTACGTCGGCAGAGCAAGCGGCCTCTCCCCAATGGAGGTTGAACTATGTCGACCAATAACCTTAACAGGAGGATCATACATGAAAGCGATCATCGGCAAGAAAGTCGGCATGTCTCAGATCTTCGACGAAAACGGCAAGGTGATCCCCGTCACCGTAATCGAGGCGGGTCCCTGCGTTGTCGTGCAGAAGAAGACAGCCGAAAAAGAAGGCTACGCCGCCGTGCAGCTGGGCTTCGAGGACGTTCCCGAGCGCAAGCTGACCAAGCCCGAGATGGGCCACCTGAACAAGGCCGGCGTGGCACCCAAGAAGTACCTGCGCGAGTTTGACCTGGAGAATGCCGCCGAGCTGAACGTGGGCGACATCATCAAGGCCGACACCTTCAAAGAGGGCGACTTCGTGGACGTGACCGGCACCAGCAAGGGTCACGGCTATCAGGGCGTTATCAAGCGCCACGGCGCCCAGCGCACTCCCATGAGCCACGGCGGTGGCCCTGTCCACCGTCATGCCGGTTCCATGGGCTCCACCACTGATCCCAGCCGTATCTTCAAGGGTAAGATCGGCGCCGGCCAGATGGGCGGCGACCAGATCACCATCCAGAACCTGGACATCGTCAAGGTGGATCCCGAGCTGAACCTGATTGCTGTCCGCGGCGCTGTTCCCGGCTGCAAGGGCGGTCTGGTGCTGATCAAGAGCACTGTCAAGACCCACCGCGTCAAGCATGCCGACAGCGGCATCAGCAACAACCCGCAGAAGGCTTCCGGCCGTAATCCCCAGAAGGCTTCCGCACGTAATAAGTAAGGAAAGGAGTGCTTAAGGTAAATGTCTACTATCAAAGTGTTGAACATGGCCGGCGCAGAAGTCGGTACTGTTGAACTGAACGACGCCATCTTCGGCATCGAGCCCAATCAGGCCGTCGTCCATGAAGTGGTGAAGAACCACTTGGCAAACTGCCGTCAAGGCACCCAGAGCGCTCTGACCCGCGGCGAGGTTTCCGGCGGCGGCAAGAAGCCCTGGCGTCAGAAGGGTACCGGCCACGCCCGTCAGGGCAGCACCCGTGCGCCCCAGTGGACCCACGGCGGTATCGTGTTTGCCCCCAAGCCCCGCAGCTACTCTTACGTTCTGAACAAGAAGGTCAAGAGACTGGCTATGAAATCTGCTCTGTCCGCCAAGGCCGCTGCCGGCGAGATCATCGTCATCGACAGCATCAAGATGGACAGCATCAAGACCAAGGACTTCCGCGCGTTCCTGACCGCCGTCAAGGCTGACGGCAAGTCTCTGGTGGTCACCCCCGCCAAGGACGAGATCATCGTCAAGAGCGCCCGCAACATCCCCGGCGTCGAGACCAGCATGGCCAACCTGATCAATGTCTATGACATTCTGAAGGCCAAGTACCTGGTGCTGGATCAGAACGCCCTCGCAGTAATCGAGGAGGTGTTCGCATAATGGCTAACGTATACGACATCATCATCCGTCCCGTCATCACCGAGCGCTCCATGGCCGCTGTCGCTGACAAGAAGTACGTCTTTGAAGTGGCTCCCACCGCCGGTAAGATCGAGATCAAGAACGCCGTGGAGGAGATCTTCGGCGTGAAGGTTGCCAAGGTCAACACCATCAACTATGATGGCAAGGCCAAGCGCCTGGGCGCCGGCCGTCCCGGCCGCCGCAAGAGCTGGAAGAAGGCTTATGTCCAGCTGACCCCCGATTCCAAGACCATCGAAATATTCGAGGGTATGGTGTAAGAAAGGAAGGAGTGTTGAAAAATGTCCATTAAAACTTTTAAGCCGACCACCCCTTCCCGCAGACACATGACTGTTTCTGGCTTCGACGGCATTGACAAGCACGCCAAGCCCGAAGCGAGCCTGACTGAGGTCCTGAAGAAGAACGCTGGTCGCAACAGCTATGGCCGCATCACCGTCCGTCATCGCGGCGGCGGCGAGAAGCGCAAGTACCGCATCA
>CAMEER010000021.1 GCA_945915065.1 uncultured Clostridia bacterium
GCCAAGGATATCGCCATGATGGAGAAGTACGGCGTTGAGGTGAAGTGCGGCGCGCCGGCGCCCTCCGTGGCGGAGCTGAAGCAGCAGGGCTATACCCATATCCTGTTTGCCGTAGGCGCATGGAAGCCCGGTAAGCTGGATATCCCCGGCGATATGGCAGGCGCCATTCAGTGGATGAAGGGCGTCAAGGCCGGCAATATTGCCGTGGCCGGTAACGTGGCCGTGATTGGCGGCGGCAATACCGCTATGGACGCGGCACGTCTTGCCAAGCGCAGCGGCGCGGAGCATGTGACGCTGGTGTATCGCCGCACCCGTAAGTATATGCCCGCCGACGAGCATGAGTTGGCACTGGCACTGGCGGACGGCGTGACGTTTGCCGAGCTGGCGGCTCCTGTCAAGCAGGCAGATGGCGTGCTGACGTGTGAAAAGATGGTGCTGGGCGAGGTGGATGCCTCCGGCCGCCGCAGTCCCGTGGGCAGCGGCGAGTTCTTCGACATCCCCTGTGATCTGGTGATCTCCGCCGTGGGCGAGCAGGTGGATGACGCCCTCATGACCGCCAACGGCATTGAACTGGATAAGAAGGGCCGGCCCGCCTTCAAGACCAACATCGAGGGCGTATACGCCGCCGGTGACGCGACCCGCGGCCCCGCTACCGTTGTCGAGGGAATTGCCGACGCCGCCCGCTTTGCCGAAGAGGTCATCGGCGCGACGCATACTTATGAGATTCCCGCGCAGGCTTATGTGACCATTGCTGACGCCGCTGCCAAGAAGGGCGTGCTGAAAATGGCAGAGTATCCCTGCCGTGAGGGTGAGCGCTGCCTGCAGTGCCAGACGGTATGTGAGAATTGTGTGGATTCCTGCCCCAACCGTTCCAACATAGCCATTGCTATGGCTGATGGCAAGCATCAGATCGTCCATGTGGACAAGATGTGCAACGAGTGCGGCAACTGCACCCAGTTCTGCCCCTACGCTTCCGAGCCCTGCCACGACAAGTTCACGGTGTTCCAGACGGCGGAGGACATGATGGATTCCACCAACGCCGGTGTGCTGTTTCTGGGCGGCGATAAGGTGCGTGTGCGTACCTTCGGCGAGCCGAAGGACTACGACCTGAGCGAAAAGAACAATCTGCCTGCCGAACTGGAGACGCTGATCGTCACCATCCGTGACAAGTATGGCTACCTGTTTGCGTAAGCTGCTGTATGTATCATAAAAGGAGAGAGCCACGTGGCTCTCTCCTTTTCTATGCATCATTCGCAGGGGGAATAGGTGTGTTACTCACCCAGCAGCGCTGCCGTCTCCCGGGCGATGGCCAGTTCCTCATTTGTGGGGATGACGAACACCGCCACCTTGGAATCAGGCGTGGAGATCTCCATCTCTTTACCGCGGACGGCGTTCTTCTCCTCGTCGATGGTGATGCCCAGAAAGCCCAGATATTCGCATACCATACTGCGGATATGGGCGGCATTCTCACCGATACCGGCGGTGAACACAATGGCATCCACGCCGTTCAGGGCCGCCGTATAGGCGCCGATATGCTTGGCTACACGATAGCAGAAGGCTTCCACGGCGACGGCTGCCTGCGCATTACCCTGTTCCATGGCCTCGGCAAGATCGCGGAAGTCACTGGACACGCCGGACAGACCCAGCACGCCGGACTCCTTGTTCAGCACCTTAAGGACTTCTTCCAGCGTCATATGCTCCTTTTTGGCGATGTACTCAATGACGCCCGGATCCAGATCGCCGCTGCGGGTGCCCATGATGAGACCCTCCAGCGGTGTCAACCCCATGGAGGTATCCACCGATTTGCCGTTTTTTACGGCGGTGACGCTGGCACCATTGCCCAGATGGCAAACGATGACCCGGGAGTTGTCAGGATCCAGTTCCGCAAGATGATGGACCCGCTGGGAAACATAATTGTGGGAGGTGCCGTGGAAGCCATAGCGCCGTACCTTATGTTCCTCATAGTATTGATGAGGAATGCCGTAGAGATATGCCTTGGGAGGCATGGTCTGGTGAAAGGCGGTGTCAAACACACCCACCATGGGCACATCCGGCATGATCTGTTGGCAGGCACGCACGCCGATAAGGTTGGCGGGGTTGTGAAGAGGTGCCAGATCGTTGCAGGCCTCTACTTCGGCGATGACCTCATCGTTGATGATCACCGAGGTGGCAAATTTTTCGCCGCCGTGCACCAGCCGGTGTCCCACCGCACCGATCTCGCCGAGAGAACTGATCACGCCGTGCTCCCTATCTGTCAGGGCCGAAAGCACGGACTGAATAGCCGCACCGTGATCCGGCAGAGGGATGCTTTTTACCACGGTCTCGCCGCCTGTCGGCGTGTGTGTCATGCGGCCGTCAATACCGATACGTTCACACAGACCGGCGGCCAGCACTTCTTCTGACCGGGAATCAATCAGCTGATACTTCAGCGAGCTGCTGCCGCAGTTGATCACCAGAACTTTCATGCATCATATCTCCTTTCTTTTACTGGCGGTATCATTTACGGAAATATTATTTCCTGAGTAGAACGATAGAATGCTACCAGTATACCAATTTTTCCCTTTTTTCACAACCAATTTTCAGGAAACAAACAGGTGTAAAACGGGAGTTCTTGTGAAAGAAGACACAAATGAAAGAGGGTGCTTTTCTCGAAAGCACCCTCTTCTTCAGAATATGGATACAATGACTACGGTTAACACCACACACAGTCCCAGACAGGTCATCAGCAGACCGAAGGAAAGGCTTCCCGTCATGCGGTTCAGTACATCCAGGTCGGTATCCAGCCGGTCGGCTGCCGACTGAGCGGCCTTGTCGCCGTTTTGCCGGGCAATGGCCTGCACCAGCGGGGAATAGGAGCGCACGGGCTTCTCGCGGCTGTCCCGCAGCAGCGTCCGCCGGATCAGCAGCACCATCACGTCAAGGACGTCGCAGACGGCCCGGCACACCACATCCAGCACGGCAAACAGTCCGCGGAAGAAAGGCTTATAGAGGTATTCCTCCATATTGAGCCACTTGGGCCAACGGTTGAGATACCGCCCGTCCTTGGTCATCAGCACCGTGCGGATCAACAGGAAGTACACGATCATGCCGATGGCCAGCGAGATCACCACGCCCTTCAGGTTCGTCCATGAGAAGTAGTGGATGGGATGGTCGAAGGCGTGTCCGCCGGTAAAGTCCAGCGTTGTGCCGCTGATCTTTTCCGCCAGCGCATGGGGCGTCAGTCCCAGCAAGGGCAGGGTCACGGCAGCCAGACACAGGGCAAGCACCGACAGGGGAGTACCCCACTTTTTGCCGGTTTCCCGGCCTCTCTGCCAGAAGATGGCCACATAGATTTTGGTGAGATACGCCGCCGTGAGACCGCCGGAGAACAGGAACAGCCACTCCACCACGGTAATAAGGGTCATGCCGCTCATGTGGGCGTACTCCACCAGCGATTCGTGTACCAGCGTCTTGCTGAGATACCCCAGGAAGCCCGGAATACCGGCCAGCGAGCAGGCACCGCACAGAAACAGCACATGCAGCAGCGGCTTGCCCCGTCCGAAGCCCTTGATCTCATTGAGATCCAGCGCATGGGTATTGTAATAGACCACGCCGGCGAACAGGAACAGCGTCAGCTTCACCAGCGAATGGTTCATCATGTACAGCACTGTGCCGTTGGCGGCCAGTGCGTTGTGCTCGCCCAGCAGGCAGATCATGGAGACGCCCACGGTGATAAAGCCGATCTGGGACAGGGAGGAGCAGGCCAGAATGTACTTGAGATTGGTGGAGAACACCGCCAGCACCGCACCCAGCACCATGGTGATGGCACCCAGCACCAACAGCAGCATACCCCATGTGTGGTCGCCGGTGAGCACCTGGCCGGTCAGCAGCAGGACGCCGAAGATACCGGCTTTGGTCAGCACACCGCTGAGGAGAGCCGATGCCGGAGCCGGCGCGACCGGATGGGCTTTGGGCAGCCAGATATGCAGAGAGAACAGACCTGCCTTGGCGGCGAAGCCGAACAGGATGCAAACGGCGGCGGCCCACAGACGGCCGGGCTCTGCGGCGGCGCAGGCTTCGTGCAGCTCCGCGATCACCAGCGTGCCGGTAATGTGGTACAGAAGGAACAGGCCCATCAGCGTCACCAGACCGCCCAGCACCGCAATGGTCAGATAGGTTTTGCCGGCGTCCATGGCGTCGGGTGTCTCCTCCTGCACCACCCAGACATAGGAGCTGAGGGACATCAGCTCGAAGAACAGGAAGGTGGTGTACAGGTCGGCCGACAGGAACACGCCGGCTGTAAAGCCCAAGCAGATCAGGAAGAAGAAGTAATACCGCTTGAGCTGGTGGTGTCCGTGGAAGTACTGGGGACTCAGCAGCGCCGAGACGAACCACATGAAGCACACCACAAGGCCGTACAGCTTCTGAAAGCCGCCGGTCCAGAAGCTCAGGCGCATCACCGGTATGGTAACGGTGGACCCATCGCCGGTGGCGGCCGCATAGACCATGGCCAGCAGCGTCAGCAGCGTAAAGACGATGGACAGCGCCCCCATCCGCCTGCCATTGTCGTGGTGATCCGGCAGGACAGCGATCACGATGGCGGACAGAATTGGCAGTAAAACCACCAGAAGCAATGCAATTGTTGTCATCACAGGATCACCGCCTCTCTGATGGCGTGCAGCAGTACGTCGGGGAACAGACCCATCAACAGACACAAGGCTGCCAGGATCAGCATGGGCACCGTCATGAAGCCACCGGCTTCATGGGCGTCCTGCTCGGAGGGCAGCCGTATGCCCTCGGTGGGGAACCACGCCTTAATGACCACCTGGAACATATAGATGGCTGTCAGCAGTGCGGAAATGAGAATGGCGGCAAAGCCCAGACAGGAGGCGACACTGCCCTCCCCCACGGCGGCAAGGCCGATATACCACTTGCTGACGAACCCGTTGAAGGGTGGAATACCCGTCAGGGCGCAGGCGCCGGCCGTGAAGCAGGCGAAGGTCAGGGGCATCCGCCGCCCCAACCCCTCCAGCTCGCTGACATACTCCCGGTGGGCGTAGTGCAGCACGCTGCCGGCACAGAAGAAGGCCATGATCTTCACCACGGAGTGGACGATCAGGTGCAGGAATGCGGCCAGAAGACCCTCCGCCGTCATGATGGCAGCGGCAAAGAGGATATAGCTCAGGTTGGACACGGTGGAATAGGCCAGCCGCCGCTTGAAGTGGCGCTGCTTCAGCGCCATGGCGGAGCCAAACACCAGCGTGATCATGGCCAGCGCCATCACCGTGTACTGACCCCATGTCTCGTGGAGGATCTCGGTGCCGAAGCTGTAATACACCAGACGGATGCAGGCAAAGGCGCCCGCCTTGACCACGGCCACCGCGTGCAGCAGCGCCGTTACCGGCGTGGGAGCCACGGCGGCGCTGATGAGCCAGCTGTGCATGGGCCAGATAGCGGCTTTTACGCCGCAGCCCACAAAGGCCAGCACGAACACCGCCAGCAGCAGCGTCATGCTGCCGGAATAGTTTGCCAGATGGCCGCCGGGGACGAACTCCTGCGCGTCGTTGACGATCAGGAACACCATGCCGATAAAGGCCAGCGCCGCGCCCGCGATGGAATAGGCGGCGTATTTCACGCCCGCGTGAATGGCCTGCTTGGTCATGGCGTGCATCACCAGCGGGATGGTGGCCAGCGTCAGCAGCTCATAGAACAGGTACATGGTCATCATGTTGGCGGCGAAGGCGATGCCCAGCGTCACGCCAAAGGATGCGGTGAAGAAGGCCCAGAACATGGGCTTGTGTCCCTCGTGCTTCATGTAGTCCCATGCGTACACCATGGTGAAGGGCCACAGGGAGGCGGACAGACCCGCAAACAGCTTGGCGGCGCCGTCCATACGGAGGGTGAAGTGCAGTGTGTCGGTGAACCGCAGGAAGGTGAAGGCGCTGCCGTCGCATTGCAGGATGGCCGCCCACGCCAGCACCGTGGTCAGGCCGATGATGACCGCGTACAGCGTATGCCGCGCCCGGTCGGTGCGGAAGGGGAGGAAGTAGGCTGCCAGACCCGCCACGATGGGCAGGAACACCGGCAGGCACAGTAAAAGTCCGTTCATGTCAGCACCTCCCTTACATCAGCGTCCCGGCGATGGACTGCATCACCGAGATGACACCGTTGGGGAACAGCCCCAGCAAAAGCACGGATGCGGAAAAGACCACCAGCGACAGCATCATGGCCGCAGGTTCGTGGACTCTTGTCTGGGCAGGAAAATCCTTCCCGGGGAAGAAGCTGTGAACAATGGGGGAAAACAGGTAGGCCGCCGTAAACAGCGCCGAGGCCAGCAGGATGGCAGGCACCACATATCCCATGGCGCCCGGCAGCGCCTCCAGCGCCGCCGTGGCCAGATACCACTTGCTGTGGAATCCGCCGAAGGGGGGAATACCCACCAGAGACAGGGCCAGCATGGTAAAGCAGACCATGGTGACCGGGAGCCGCTTTCCCAGACCGGGGAAGCGGTCAATGGTGCTGACGTCCGTCAGATAGATGATGGCACCGGCGGACTGGAACACACCGATCTTGGCGGCGGCGTGGAAAAAGATTTGCAGCAGCGCACCGGTCAGCCCCAGCGGCGACAGAATGAAAATACCCAGAAGCACGTAGGAGATCTGGGAAATACTGGAATACGCCAGACGCTTTTTCAGACCGTTTTCCGTGCAGCCCATAAACGATCCCATGAAGATGGTGACAAGGGCCAGACAGAGGCAGACCGTTTGCAGCCAGGTGCCCTGCAGAATTTCGGCGCCCACCACGCAGTAGATGGTGCGGATCACGGCGATGGCGCCCACCTTGGCAATAATGCCGCTGAGCAGGGCGTGAGCCGGGGCAGGAGCCACAGGATGGGCAGACGGAAGCCAGTTGTGCAGGGGGAAAAGACCGGCCTTTGCGCTGAAGCCCAGCACGGTCAGGAAGATGGCCAGCATCAGCGTGGGGGTCAGCTCTCCGGCGGTGAGATGGCCGCCGCTGCTGAAAGAAAGGGAGGTGCTGCCGGACAGGACGGCCATGCCGAACAGCGCCAGAAACGCGCCGCCCACAGAGTAGTACAGGTACTTGGAGGCGCCCAGCAGCGCTTTGAAATTCTGGGAATGAAGCACCAGCGGGAAAGAGAGCAGCGAGGTCAACTCATAAAAGAGGTACAGCGTCATCAGATCGGCGGCCAGCGCCGAACCGAACACCATGCCCTCGGTCAGAAAGAGAAACGCATAGAAACGGGGCTCTTTTCCCTCGTGCTTCATATACACATAGGCGTACAGAATGGTCAGCAGCCAGCATGCCGCCGTCAGCAGACAGAAGAAGGCGGCCAGCGGATCCATCATCAGGGAAAACGTCAGCGTTTCAGTGAAATAGATCGGCGGTGTGGACGGTGCGCCTCCTTTGCAGACCGCAAAGAGAACCACACCGGTAATCACGGCCTGCGCCAGCAGCATAAAGGCGGTTTGCTTTTTGCTGCCGCCGGGCGGGAAGAAAGCGCAGATCAGACCCAGCAGAGTGGGAAGGAGAATCACAGCGTACAGTATCATATTGTTTGGCTCTCCTTTCCCATCAATATTGGCAGAACAGAGCGAAGCCCTGCTGCAGCAGCGCCGTCAGCGGCGCGGAATGGATACCGATCACAAGCCCGATGGCCAGCAGCACCATGGCAGGCGCCGATGCGATCCATCGCCGTTCCTGCGGGCGGAAGGCCGCGCTGTCCTTCTGGGGCAGCCACAGCACCATGGCCGTGTACAGGAAATACAGCACGTTCAACAGCGTGGAGACGGCCAGCGCCAGCAGTACCGGCCACTTCTGCCACGTCAGGGCAAAGGCTGCCGAGGCAAATTGCAGCTTGGGGATAAAGCCGATGAACAGCGGCACACCCACCATGCTCAGCGCACCTGCGGTAAAGAGCACGCCGGCGGTAACGTCCCGGTGTCCCGCACCCTGCAGGCTGGGGAAATCCATATGGCCGCCGGAGGCGTCCGCCAGCCGGGAAGCCGACAGGAACAGCATGGGCTTGGTCAACGCGTGAGAGAAGATGTGCAGAAAAGCCGCCAGCAGCGCCGCCTGGGTCCCCATGCCAAGGCCCATGTAGATGTAGCCGATCTGGGCGGCCGAGGAATAGGCCACCATGGTGGTCAGTCGTTTGGAACGGATGGCGGAGACGGAGCCAACGATCATGCCGGCAATGCCGAAAATCAGCAGAACCGACTGGATGCCGCTGGCAGCGAACACCTCAATGCCTACGGCGCGGTAGATCACCTTGATTAGCAGCAGAATGTACGCCTTGGACACCACACCGGAGAGGATACCGGAGGAGGCGGGGGTGGCCCGTCCGTAGGTATCCGGCATCCAGAAGTGGAAGGGGAACAGGCCGGACTTGATGGCAAGGCCCGCCGTCATCAAGCCGATGGCTACCGTCATGGTAAACCGGTAAGTGCCATCGGCCCACAGTGCGGCGATGGTCTCGTGGAGCTGGGGGAACAGCAGATGGCCCGTGATGGAATAGGTGAAGATTACCCCGATCAGAAACAGACCGGAGCCCACCAGCGCGAACACCATGTACCGCACCGACGCGATGAGCGTGCGGCCCGTATCCTTGGCGGACAGCAGGGCGCAGGAGGCGATGGTGCAGATCTCGATAAACACATAGCCGGTGAAAATATCGTTGGTATAGGACAGTGCCAGCAGGGATACCAACGTCAGATCCACCATGCTCCAGTAAAGATGGCGGCGGTCGGCGGGAATATCCTTGAGGATGTAATCCATGCCGCCCAGTACGCTCAGCAGCAGCACCACCGAGAACAGCAGCGCCATCAGCGGCTCAATGATCCCGGCGGCGATCTCGTTGCCCCACGGGGCAGGGTAGTGGCCCATCATATAGGCATAGCTGGTGTTGTTGCTGGCGCAGAACCACAGCACGCAGGATTGCAGCACAATGGACACGGAAAGAAGGCCGATGGTCAGCCGGCGGCCCCATTTGTCGCCGGCCACGAAAGTGGCCACGGCGCACAGCAGGCACAGAATGATGGAAAAGAAGGGGAAGTTTTGCACGAAACTCATACGCGGCCTCCCTTCCGACGGTCAGACATCATTAGATACAGCGCGTCCATATCCAGCGTGTGATACTTTTTATAGATGCGCACCGTCAGGCTCAGCATCAGAGCCGATACGCTGACAGACACCACGATGCCCGTCAGCACCAGACCGGCGGGAATGGGATTGATGTAGTTGGCCATATCCGTTACGCCATCGGTGACAATAGGCACCGACCGACCGGCGATATAGCCCCGGTCTGCCAGCAACAGGAACGTGCCGGTGTCCATAATATCGAGGCCGATGACCTTTTTCAGCAGGTTCCGGTCAAACAGCAGCATGCAAAGACCAATGACAAACAGCACCACCGCCACGCAGGCCTCATAGTTTTCCAAAAGGTGAGTGAACAGCTTTTCCATTACAGCTCCCCCCTTCTGAAGTACATGTAAAAGCTATACATGGTGCAGCACACCACAAAGCCCACCGCCACGTTCAGCGGCAGGATCAGTCCGGCAGACAGGATGCGGCCCGGCGTACCCGGGGAAATGATGGAGTGAAGATGGTTGGCGCCGGTGAAGAAGGAGTAGGTCTTGGAACAGGCGTAGAAGCCCAGCGCGCACAGCACGATGATCCGCAGAG
Source organism: uncultured Clostridia bacterium (assembly GCA_945915065.1). GTDB lineage: Bacteria > Bacillota > Clostridia > Oscillospirales > Oscillospiraceae > Vescimonas. Next base: position 9,682 of record CAMEER010000021.1, read on the forward strand.
CCTTGGCGGGAATGGCACGGGAGGCCCGCTCGCCGCCCCATACCAGCGCGTAGATGATCAGGGCCGAAGCCATGATGGCGCCGCCGGAGAAGCCGCCGCCGGGGGACAGATGGCCGTTAAGCAGAATGTATATGCCGAACATCAGAATAATGGGGATCACCAGCTTGCACACGGTGCGGATGATGGGATCCTGATAGTAGTCCAGCACCTCATAGTCCAGCTTCCGCACACGGCGCTTGCCGGGTGCGTTCATCAGCATGGTCACGGCGCACATGGCAGTGAACAGCACGAAGGACTCGCCCAGCGTATCGAAGGCACGGTAGTCCAGGATCATGCCCGCCACGGTATTCACCGCGCCGGTCTCCTCGGTGCCTTTTTCCACATAGCGCTCCGCCACTTCGTTGACCGTGGGAGCACTGTCGCTGCCATAGGAGGGCAGATTGGCCACCGTCAGCAGCATAAAGGCGGAAAAAATCAGGCACAGCACGATGGCCAAAACGGTGTAGGCCCTTTGCCCGCAGCGTATCGCCCGGCGGGCGCTGGCCATGTCGTGATGGGGATGATAGGGGACGGCCTCCGCTGCTGCTGTTGTTGCTGCGGGTGTGTCCTGCTCCAGCATGGCGGACCAGTCCACCTGACCGCTCAGCCAATGCCGGAATAAGCCTTGTTCATTACGCATGGCCATCCTCCTCTTTCTGCCCGGCGTGAGAAGCCGCGTGCTCCCGCAGGGATTCCTCCTCATGCTTGCGGTGTTCCTCGTCACGGTCGATCAGGTTCAGCCGCCGCAGCGTCAGGAACAGCAGCAGGCTGGTGATGCCCGCGCCCACAGCCGCCTCGGTGATGCCGAGATCCGGGGATTCCAGCATGATCCATACCACCGACATGATCACGGAGTAGGCCATATAGATGATGACTGCCTGCATGGGCTTTTTGGTCAGCGCCGTAGCTGCGGCACATACGATCAGACCCGTCAGCAGGATCAGCCGAAAAATCGTCATCATTTGTCTGCCACCTCCTCATCGGTTTCGTATTCCGCCTCGCTGAGATCCACGTGCTCGGCAAGGTTTTCGTCAGCGCGATACTCGAACTGGCTGAGCATGTGGCTGCTCAGGGGTGAGGTCAGCCACTGCAGCACCAGCACCAGAATCAGCTTCCATGCCACGGCATGGAAGCCCACGGCGATCAAAAGGCCCACGGTAAACAGCAGCAGGCTCAGGGTGTCGCCCAGCGCCGCCGCATGGATGCGGTTCAGGGCGAAATCAAACCGGTACAGGCCGATGATGGAGACCACCATGATAAAAAGACCGGCCGTCATAAATACGGCGCAAAGGCCGAAACGGATCCATTCACCGATCATGCTGCTTCTCCTTTCGCCTGCGGTCATAAAGATCAATGTAGATACGGCACAGCATCATCACGGCGATGAAGGACATGACCACATAGACAATGGCGATGTCCGCCAGATAATCCTCGCCCAGCAAATGGGTCAGCACGCAGATGATGATCACCACCAGCGTACCGATCAGGTTGATGCCGATGATGCGGTCCACCGTCAGGTGGGCCTTGAGAATGTAGATCAACACCGCCACGACGCACAGCGCCAGCGCCACCAGCATACCCCAGAACAGGTAGTCATAGCATTGTTGGATGGTCAGTTCCATTCTTTCCCCTCCATTTTGCGCAGCATCCGGGTCAGCTTCCAGTCAGGGATGCTGTCGGCATTGGGCTTGTCCAGACACAGCACCAGAAACTCGTCGCCATACTGCTCAATGGTGACGGTGCCCGGCGTCAGGGTAATGGAATTGCTCAGCAGTACCCGGGAAATATTTTTTTCAAAAGGTATCCGCAGCCGCACAATGGCGGGATGATACCGGTGAGACGGCGCCAGAATGATCCGGATCACCGCCACATTGGCCTTGATGATTTCCCAGATCAGCATGGCCACATACACCACATAGCCGCCCAGCCGCTTCAAAAGCCGCTTCTCATGGCTGGGATGGTACCCCAGCGCGTATACGCAGAAGGCGTACACCGCACCGGCGATCACCACGCCGAACAGGCAGACCTCCACGGTAACTCTGCCGTTGAGCAGCAGCCACAGGGCAAACAGAAATACGCACATGATCATTTTCTCTCGCTCCACTCCTGTCCTTACAAATAACCGCCAAATCCATGCGTCTGTACAGGACAGGGATGTATCCGGCGGCGGTTTTACTTCTTTATAACAGTAGAAAGAAATGTTTTAACCAATTATTTATACTACCATATTGCCCCGTGCATTGCAACAAAAAACCGTGGATTTTGGCTTTTTTCTTGCCGTGAAAAAGAGACAGGAAAAATGGCGTTTTCAGGAAAAAGTCGGTAGCTGTATGGTACTGAGGGACAAAAAGAAGCTTTGTCCAGCAGTGTCAGAGAAAGGCAGCAAAAGTTTAGGCATATGTGACATATGCAACAGACGAAAAAGGACCGATGCGGTATACTGCCATCAGAAAACAACGAGGAGGTCATGTTCATGATCCGCAAGATCATTCATATCGACGAGGAAAAGTGCGACGGCTGCGGCGCCTGTGTCAACGCCTGTCACGAAGGCGCTATTTCGCTGGTGAACGGTAAGGCCAAGCTGATGCATGAGCATTATTGCGACGGCCTGGGCGACTGCCTGCCGGCCTGCCATACAGGCGCCATCACCTTTGAGGAGCGGGAAGCCCCCGCCTATGACGAGGCCGCCGTGCTGGCGGCGAAAGCGGCCCGGGAGAGCCACCCTCACACCGGGTGTCCCGGCGCGGCCATGCGGCAGATGCGGCACGAAAAGCCCACCGTGTCTCAGACCGGTGAAGCGGAGAGCCAACTGACCAACTGGCCGGTCCAGATCAAGCTGGCTCCGGTGAGCGCACCGTATTTTGACGGGGCTTCTCTGCTGGTGGCGGCGGACTGCTCCGCATTTACCTATGCCGCGTTCCACAGCAAACTGCTGGCGGGCCGGGTATGTCTCATCGGCTGCCCCAAGCTGGACGGCGTGGATTATACGGAAAAGCTGACAGAGATCATTCGTCAGAACGACATCCGATCTCTGACCATCGTGCGGATGGAGGTGCCCTGCTGCGGCGGCTTGGAGATGGCGGCCAAAAACGCCCTGCAGGCCAGCGGGAAGTTTATCCCGTGGCAGGTGGTCACGGTCAATATCGACGGCACACTGCAGCAAAGCTGATAAAGAAACGCGCCCGCGAGGGCGCGTTTCTTTATCACGATTAAGAAGACTCCTTATGCCGGGAATACGCTTCATATTTTACCTGCAGCCACGCTTTCAGCGCGGACACACCGTCCTCGTTCCAGGGAAAAGATTCCTCCGCCACGTCTGTGGCGACCTCATAGCAGTATACGGTGTATACCGCCGCATGCAGGACGTTTTCCTTCTTATCACAGGCAAAACGATACCGAAAATCTCCGATGGACCCGGTGTAGACATTGGCCCGCTTGAACCAATGCGGCGTCAGTTCTTCAAATTGCGGATGCATGGATATTTCTCCTTATGACGCAAGTTTTTCCTCATTTTAGCATAGTTTCTCTGGTATTTCAACGGTTGCCTTACAGGGGGCTTTGTGGTATACTATAACATGGAATGATTTTGAGGAAAGCACAAAAATCATAATATTCGAGGTGTACTCAATATGGAAAACGCAGTAAAACGCATCGGTGTATTGACCTCCGGCGGTGACGCGCCGGGAATGAACGCCGCCATCCGTTCCGTGGTGCGCAGCGCCCTGAGCCGCGGTATTGAGGTGGTGGGCATCCGCCGTGGCTGGCAGGGACTGATCAACGGTGACTTTGTGCAGATGGACAGCACCAGCGTCAGCCGCATCATCAACCGCGGCGGTACCATACTGTACACGGCCCGCAGCGAGGAGTTCCGCACAAAGGTGGGGCAGGAGAAAGCCGCCAATACCTGCAAGCTGCTGGGACTGGACGGCATTGTGGCCATCGGCGGCGACGGCACCTTCCGGGGCGCCCAGGATCTGAGCAAATGGGGCATTTCTGTGGTGGGCATTCCCGGTACGATTGATAACGACATTGTTTGCACCGATTACACCATCGGATTCGATACCGCCGCCAACACCGCGGTGGAGTGCATTGACCGGCTGCGGGACACCATGCAGTCCCACGAGCGCTGCTCCGTGGTGGAGGTAATGGGCCGCCGGGCCGGATATCTGGCGCTGTATGTGGGACTGGCTGTGGGCGCTACGGCGGTGCTGGTGCCGGAGGCGAAATACGATTTTGAGAACCATGTGGCGGAGAAGATCCGTCAGGCCCGGCTGATGGGCAAGACCAACTATATGATCGTGGTGGCCGAGGGCTGTGTCAGCGCCATGAAGGTTGGCGATCAGATCCGGGAGGAGCTGGGTCTGGATCCCCGTGTGACCATTCTGGGCCACATTCAGCGGGGCGGCAGTCCCACCGCCAAGGACCGTGTCATCGCCACCCGTATGGGCTATGAGGCGGTGCGTGTGCTGGCGGAGGGCGGCACCAACCGGGTCGTCGTTACCCGCAGTGACCAGATCCTGGATATGGATATCGACGAGGGTCTGGCCATGATGAAGACATTGAACCAGGAAGAGTTTCAGGTCATGAAGATCATGACGGGACAATAATCATTTAAAAAGGGGAAAACGGCCATGAGTTATCGCGTCCTTGTGATCAATCCCGGCTCCACTTCCACGAAAGCCGGCCTTTTTGAAGGAGAGCGCTGCCTGTTTCAGGAGACGCTGCGCCACAGCACGGAGGAGCTTGCCGCCTTTCACGGTGTGATGGAGCAGGTGGATTTCCGGCGCGGCATTGTGGAAAAGATGCTGGCGGAGAAAAATGTATCGCCGGATTCGCTGGATGCGGTGTGCGCCCGCGGCGGCCAGCTGCCGCCCTGCCCCTCCGGCGCATTTGTGGTGGACAAGCAGATGTGCGATTATATGTACGGCATCAAGCAGGGTGCCCACGCCTCCAATCTGGGCTGTGTCATCGCGCTGCAGATTGCGGAGAAGCAGGGGATCCCCGCCTATGTGTATGATCCGGTGGCAGTGGACGAGATGACACCCGTCAGCCGCATTACCGGTATGCCCATGCTGAACCGCTGGATGGTGGGCCACGCTCTCAACTGCCGCGCCATGGCCATCCGCTGCGCCAACGAGGTGATGCACAAGCCGCTGGAGGCGTGCCGTTTCATCGTGCTGCATCTGGGCGGCGGCGCATCGGTGCGGCTGTTCATCGAAGGCAAGATGGTGGACGGTATACGTGACGACGAGCTGCTGTTTGCGCCGGAACGCAGCGGCGGACAGGACTGCCAGAGCCTGATCCATCTGTGCTTCTCCGGCGAGTATACCGAGAAGGATCTGATGAAATATGTCCGGGGCGGCGGTGGCCTGAAGGCCCATCTGGGCACCAGCGATGCCCGGGAGGTGGAGCAGCGGATTGCGGCGGGTGACGAAAAGGCAAAGCTGGTCTACGACGCCATGCTGTACGGCGCGGCGAAATCCATCGGCGCGCTGGCGGCGGCTGCTGACGGGCAGATCGACCGGATCATCCTGACCGGCGGTCTTGCCCACTCGAAGTATGTGGCGGAGTATCTGACAAAGAAGGTATCCTTCATCGCACCGGTGGAGGTCATGGCCGGCGAGTTTGAAATGGAGGCGCTGGCGGCCGGTGCATGCCGTGTGCTGGCGGGCGAGGAGCAGGCCCATCGGTTTGCCGAGTTGGTATGAACGCACCGTAAAGTGATGATGAAAAAAGAGACGGCTGAGCCGTCTCTTTTTTGCTTACAACGATATCAGTCCTGCATCCAGCATGTTTTGCAGGCTCATCAGAATGCCAAGCTTGGCGTGATACCACGTCAGGCCGCCCTGAAAGTACACAGCGTAGGGCTCGCGGATAGGGCCGTCGGCGCTCAGCTCAATGGACGCGCCCTGAATGAAGGCGCCGGCCGCCATAATGACCTCGTCGTCATAGCCGGGCATGGCCCACGGTTCCGGCGTGACGTAGCTGTCTACGGGTGCGGCGGCCTGAATGCCTTTACAGAAGGCCACCATGCCCTCCCGGCTTTTCAGCTCCACCGCCTGAATAATATCTCGGCGTACCTCACGGGAGGAGGGCACCACCCGGAACCCCAGTTTTTCATAGCAGGCAGCGGCGAACACCGCGCCTTTGACGGCGGAGGAGACCACCGTGGGGGCAAGGAACAGCCCCTGATAGAAGGCGGGCAATACGCCTAAGTTTGCGCCTACCTCCCGGCCAAGACCGGGAGCAGTCAGCCGATAGGCGCAGCGGTCGATCAGATCCTGCCGGCCGCAGATATAGCCCCCGGTGGGGGCCAGACCGCCGCCCAGATTCTTGATGAGACTGCCTACCGCCATGTCAGCGCCCACATTGGTGGGTTCGTCGGTCTCCACAAACTCACCGTAGCAGTTGTCCACCATGCAGATCACGTCCGGCTTGCACTGCTTGCAAAAGGCGATCAACTGGCCGATCTTCGCCACGGAGTAGCTGGGGCGGGTGGCGTAGCCCTTGGAGCGCTGAATGGTGATCAGCTTCGTTTTTTCATTGATGGCGGCGCGGATACTGTCGTAGTCAAAGGCGCCGCCATCCAGCAGCTCCACCTGCCGGTAGCTGACGCCGTATTCCGCCAGAGAGCCGGGGGTAGGGCGGGTACCGATCACACCGGCCAGTGTGTCGTAAGGCGCGCCCACCGGCGAGAGCAGCTCGTCACCCGGCAGCAGATTGGCCGCCAGCGCCAGCGCCAGCGCATGAGTACCGCAGGTGATCTGGGGCCGCACCAGCGCTGCCTCCGTGCCAAAGACATGGGCATAGATGCGCTCCAGATTGTCCCGTCCGTCATCATCGTAGCCGTAGCCGGTGGAGGGATTGAAATGCATGGCGGCCAGGCGGTTGGCCTGCATGGCCTGGATCACCTTGGCCTGATTGTGCTCCGCCACGGCGTCGATGTGGGCGAATTGAGGAACGATCTCCTCCAGAATTTGTGCGCCGAAGTCCAGTACTTTTTGGGAAACGCCCATCTGGGCGTACAGTTCGTTGGTGGTCATGGTGTGTCTCCTTACTTTCGGCGCTCCGGGAACGTGACGCCGTTCCATTTCATCAGCGCGCGAATGGGATAATCGCGGTCCAGATAGTGGCGGCAGAACCAGTCATAGGTAGCCTGGGGAAGATGCAGCAGTTCGGGTGCTTCGCAGCGGAAGCTGGTAAATGTGGCTTCGTCGCCGCTGAGCAGCGCCGCCGCCACATCCAGACGGCCCTCGTTCATCAGCCGCTCCATGCAGCGGTCCATAATCACGGCACAGCCGCGCTCCTCCTCATCGGCATAATCCTCCCGGTGGCCCAGCCAATAGAGAAATTCCTCCGGGTCAAGGTCCATACGGGTGGTGATCTGACTGAGCTTGTAAAATTCCTTCCAGTCCCGCTTTTTCAGAATATCGATCAGGTACTGCACCAGACCGTCGTCCATGGCCACGCAGTCCAGAAACACCTCAAAGGCATGCTTGCCGGCATCCGGATCGGGCGCGGCAGGCGGTTGCGGGGAATCTTCCTGCGGCATCTCGGCGGCGCTGCGCAAAGCGGCAAGGTCAGCGGCATCGCTCTGCTGATAGAGCTCCTCCGGCAGCGTCACACCGTCCTGTGCCGCACAGGCTCGGACAAAAGCGGCAATGCCCATTTCGGCCAGCTGCGCTGACAGCTGCTGCATCCGTCCGGCTTCGTCCTCCGCCGTTACGACGATACCTTCCGGGGTGGGGCGCGTACCCTCGAACACCTCGGTCATATAGCGCAGATAATAGTCAAAAAGCTCCATAAAAGGCTCCTTTTCTGTGATGTCTGAACAAAAATTTTACCATACCGGTGTTGTAATTGCAAGGCATTTCCGGTAAAATGGGACGGGAAAGGGGGGTGCGCATGTACTATGTGTATATGCTCCGCTGCCGGAGTGACGTGTACTATACGGGACTGACGGTGGACATGGCGCACCGGATCCGAATGCACCTGTCGGGGAAAGGGGCGAAGTTTACCCGTTCCCATCCGCCGGAGGCGGTAGCGGCGCTGTGGCGCTGCGGTGACAAGGCGGTGGCAGCCCGGGTAGAATATGCCATCAAGAAGTGTCTGACGCGGCAGCAGAAGGAGCAGTTGATCGCCGCACCGGAGATGCTGCAGGAGCTATTGCCCCGTCTGACGGGACTGGAGATCGAACCGGTCAGCCCGGAGGGGTATCTATAAGCAAAAGGGAGCGGACTGCCATGGAAGTCCGCTCCCTTTTTATTGAAAGGTATCTGGTTTCAGTCAAGCAACCAGCAGACCACGTTTCTGCGGCCCCATACCACACAGTCTTCGTAGGTGGGGTACCACACGTCGATGACGTTGCCCGTCATGCCGCCGGTGTCCTCCACCTGGCCGATGCCGTATACAAGGCTGCCGCTGGGGGACTGAATAAACATCCGGGAATGATAGGGGAACACCTTGGGATCGGCGGCAATAATGCCGAGCCCCACTGCGTGACCGGTGGCGGTGGTCCACGCCGCGCCGTGTTCGCCGCCGCTGTAATAGGCGGTGGAGTTGCAGGTGATCTTATCGTAATAGGTCATGCTGTAGCCGGATTGGAACACCAGATAACCACCGGTGCTGCCGTTGCCATAGGGAACGTCCCGGGAAATGCGGTCATCCCGGTCCACTTCCTTTACCAGACGGCCGTAGACAATGATCTGGGCCTTGGCGGTGCTGTCGCTGCGGTCCACCAGCACGGTATTGACCAATTCACCGTTGCGGTACACATCGTCATAGGTGTCGGTGGTGGTGCCGGGTGCGCCTTCCTGCAGGATCACATGCTCACCGTAGGGGCGCAGATAGTCATACAGGACTTTGGTCTTATACGTGTCCACTGTCGTCTCGCGCCGCCGGCAGCGCAGTTCGTCGCTGATATGGATCAGTGTTTTCAGACCGGTGTTGTTGACGCCGATCATTTCATCCTTGCCGACAGAGATGTCATAGCGCTCCAGCAGATTCTGTACCGTTTCCGTATGGGATTCTACCGTCAATACTTCGTCTCCATGGCGGATCACCACCGACTGCCCGCCGGTCAGAATGATCTGGGCATCACCGCCCACATCATCGCGGATACGCAGCGTGTCGCTGTCATAAGTGAAGTCGGGATAGCCGTCCACCAGTGTGACCGCGGTATCGGTGACCACCAGATAGGTATAGGTCTTTGCCGTGGTATCCGCCACGCACCAAGGCAGGCACAGCAACAGCGCCAACACGGCCACCGTCAGCCAGCGCATCCATACATGCTCTTTCAAGCTGCGGAAGAAGCGGCGCAGAAACTGGTACTGCGGCAATTCCCAGACAGCTTTTTTGGTGCGCTGCCACCAGGCGCGGGCCGAACGCACCATGCGGGTGTTGAGAAACCACGCCCACATAAGACGCCCCATCAGCGCCAGTACATCGCCAAAGCGCCACCAGAATACACGGAAGGCGCGCTTCAGTGCCTGTACCTCGCCGGTTCCGGAAAAGGCCCGCCAGCTGTTCCGCACATGCCGCCAGGCAAACTTGATGTTTGGCCAAAGTTGTTGTAATCGCTCTTTCATAATACCTCGATGATATCCATTTCGCCGCCGCCATAAACCGGAGAGGGGCTAAAGTGGAAAAATACGTCAAAAAGTATATCATTTTCGCCAAATTTTGTCAAGTTTTCCCCACAGGAAGGAAAAATGGCCGCCCAATGGGCGGCCATTTTTCAAGAGAAAAGGATACGATCAGGACTGCTCGGGCGGCGTATCCGCCGGAACCTTCGCTGCCGCGGTTTCCTTGCGGCGGACGCTGCGGCGCACCTCATCATAGATCACCGCGCAGACAGGAACACCCAGCATCATACCGGCGATGCCGCCCAATCCGCTGCCGACGATGACAGCGAAGAACACCCAGAGTCCCGGCAGCCCCACGGACTTGCCCACCACATGAGGATAGATCAGGTTGCCCTCGATTTGCTGGAGCACGATCAGGAAGATCACGAACCAGACGGCCTTCATAAAAGAGACCGGCAGGATCAGCAGTGCACCCACGATGGCGCCGATCCATGCCCCCAGAATAGGGATCAGAGCCGTAACGCCCACCAGAACGGCGATCACCGGCGCATAGGGCAGACGGAAGATCAGCATTCCGATAAATACCAGTGAGCCGAGGATGGAAGCCTCCAGGATCTGACCGGTGATAAACTGGGAAAAGGTGTGGCTGACACGGCCTAAAAAGGCCAGAAAACGGGAGACTTTTTCCTGAGGAAACGCCAGATACAGCAGTTTTTTCAGCTGCCGGGCCAGTGTTTCCTTCTGGGCCAGAATGTATATGGAGAATACCACACCCATCACCAGATCCACCACGGCGGACAGGACAGAAGTGGTGACATTGATGGTAGTATTCAGCAGTGCGGAGCCGCCTTTGGCCAGCAGGTCGGTGATCTTGGTCAGCAGACCGTTCTGCCCCAGATCGATCTCCGGCAGGTTGATGGCGTACTGCTCCAACGAGACACGCAGATCATCATAGCGAACATCCAGCGTCTTGACATAGGCGGAGATGGTGTTGACCATTTCTGTCACAGTGCTTCCCAAACGGGGGATCACAATAAAGCATACCGCAAAGATGATGCCCAAAACGATCAGGAAACTCAGCAGAAGGCACACAGGCCGCCGGAGCTTTTTCGATGCCCGGCTGCTGCCGTTTTTTTCAAACAGCTTCCCCCACAGCCGTTCCAGAGGGTTCAGCAGCAGGTTCAGGATGAAAGCCAGTATCAGACCGATCAGGACGGGGGAGAGGATGGATAGAATGGCACGCAGAATACTCATCAACACATCAAAATGGTTGACCAGCCACCAGATCGAAACGGCAGCTGCCACCAGCAACAAGATATTGCGTACGGTTTTTCGATTCAGTTCCAGAATACTCACTCATTTCTTGGCAATTTATCGTTTTCCAGTATACCATAAATCCCGTGAAAGGGGCGTAAAACTTTTGTAAACAATGGCTTATTGTGTCTGTTCGGCGGCGTAGAGAGCATTGCTCAGGCGGGCAAAGTCCTCCAGTGTCAGGCGTTCGCCCCGCACGGTGGGAGAAAGACCGCAGGCGGTGACGATCTCCGTCAGCCGCTCCTTGGGCAGTTGATAGCCGGTTTGCAGGGAATTGACCAGCGTTTTGCGCCGGAGGGCGAAGCCGGCTTTTACCGTTCGCCACAGGGCTGACTCCGATACGACCTCCACCGGCGGTGTTTTCCGCACAGGGCAGTGGATCACGGCGGAGGTGACCTTAGGAGCGGGGAGAAAACAGGAGGCCGGCACAGTGAATAACATTTGCGGCGCGGTATAGTACTGCATCAGCACCGTGAATGCGCCGTATTCCGCTGTCCCCGCTTCGGCGCAGATGCGCTGGGCGACTTCCTTCTGAATCAGGACTGTGAGACTGTCAAAGCAGCGGCTTTCCACGCATTTGGTCAGCACCGGCGTGGTAATATTGTAGGGCAGATTGGCGCAGAGAATGGGGCGCAGGCCGGCAAAGTGCTCCTGCACTACCTGCGTAAAATCCAACCTCATAGCGTCGCCTTCGATCAGCGTGAAATTGTCCGCCCCGCGCATGGTTTCCCGCAGCACGGGATAGAGCCGGGCGTCCAGCTCCACGGATACCACCTTTCCGGCACGGCGGGCAAGCTGCTGGGTCAGCGGGCCGATACCGGGACCGATCTCCAGCACACCGGTACTTTTATCAGCGCCGCAGCTGTCGGCGATATCCCGGGGCACCCAGTCCTCAATGAGAAAATTCTGACCCATCGCCTTGGAAAAATGAAAGCCATGGCGTTCCAGCAGAGTCTGTATTTCACGGCGGTCACAAAGATCCATCATTGCTTGCTCCTTAATTCGTAATGTGTTTACTATAGCAGAAAAGACTGTGCTTGACAAGTGCCGCGCATTGTGCTACTATAGAGCAAAAGTAAGAAAAGTTATACTTATATGACTGGAGGAATTGCAATGAAAAGCGAACGGAGAGACGACAGGCATTACATGAGCTCCGTGAAGATCGGCCCCAAAGGGCAGATCGTGATCCCCAAGGAGGCCAGGGATATGTTCGGCATTGGGCCGGGGGATACCCTGGTGCTGTTGGCGGACAAAAAGCGGGGGATCGCTTTGCAGACGGCGGAGATGCTGAATCCGCTGCTGAAGCAGGTGTTTTCCACCCTGTCGGGGGATGACGAGGAGGAGACGGAATGAGCAATGCATTGGAGGTTCGGGGGCTCTGCAAGAATTACCCCGCCTTTACCTTAAAGGACGTGTCCTTCGACGTGCCCCAGGGAGCGGTAGTGGGTTTTATCGGCCGCAACGGCGCAGGCAAGTCCACCACCCTCAAATCGATTCTGGGGCTGGTGCATCCCGATGGCGGGGAGGTACGCTGTTTCGGACAGGATGTGCGGCAGCACGAGCGGGAGTTCAAGGAGAGCATCGGCGTGGTGCTGGGGGGTATCGACTTTTACCCCAAGAAAAAGGTCAGAACCATTACCGACGTGACCCGGCGGTTTTACGATAACTGGGACGAGGAGAAGTACCGCTACTATTTGAAGCTGTTCCATATCGATGAGACCAAGCGGGTGGATCAGCTGTCCAGCGGTATGCGGGTGAAGTACCTGCTGGCGCTGGCCCTGAGCCATAATGCCAGACTGCTGCTGCTGGATGAACCGACCAGCGGGTTGGATCCGGTGTCCCGTGACGAGCTGGTGGAGCTGTTCCGTGCCATCGTGGCGGACGGACAGCGCAGCATCCTGTTCTCCACCCACATCACCTCCGATCTGGAGAAGTGCGCCAGCCATATCACGTTTATTAAGGACGGCGCCATTTTCCACAGTTCCTCTGTGGCGGAGTTTATGGCAGCCTATACCGACAGGGGCGCGACGCTGGAGGATATCATTGTTTCCGTGGAAAGGAGGGAGCTGGATGAAGGCGCTATTATATAAGCAGTTCCGACTGGTGTGCCACCCCATGACGCTGGTGTTCGTTTTGTTCGGCGCCATGCTGCTGATCCCCAGCTATCCCTATACCGTGGCGTTTTTCTATGTTATGCTGGGCCTGTTTTTCAGCTTCATGCAGGGCCGTGAGCAGCGGGACGCGGACTTCTCCGCCCTGCTGCCGATCCGCAAGCGGGACAACGTGAAGGCGGCGGTGTTGTTCTGTGTGATCATTGAACTGGCTTCTCTTGCGGTGGCCGTTCCCTGTGCGATGCTCAGCGCGCGGATCAATCCGCTGGGAGGCAATCAGGTGGGACTGGATGCCAATGCGGCGCTGTTTGCGGCGGCGTTCCTCCTGTATGCGGTGTTTAACGCAGTTTTCCTGCCCTGTTTTTATCGTAACGGCTATAAGGTGGGCACGGCGTTTCTCAAGGCTATGATCCCCACAACGGTGGCCATTGTGCTGTGTGAGGCGTCGGCCCATGTGCCGGGGCTGACGTGGCTCAACGATACCTCCGCTGCCGGAAACCTGTGGCAGTTGCCCCTGTTGGCGGCAGGCGCTGTGCTTTACGCCGGCCTGACGCTGTGGGCCTATCACCGCAGCGCCGCACTGTACGAAAAAGTGGATCTATAACATAAAGGAAGGCCGGGTTTTCCGGCCTTCCTTTATGTGATCCAAATCGTCAAATATCCTCCTGAATGAGCTGTGCCATATCCTCCGGCAGCGGGGCGGTTACGTGGACATGCGCTCCGCTGATGGGATGGCGCAGCCACAGCTCATACGAGTGCAGCGCCGGCCGGGCGATCAGCGATCTGTTCTCCGTTCCGTAGAGCCAATCACCGGTGAGGGGGCAGCAGATGGCGGCCATATGCAGCCGCAGTTGATGGGTGCGGCCTGTCAGGGGGCGAAGCAGCACCAATGCGCGGCCATTGGCGGTGGACAGCACCTGATATTGGGTGTGCGAGGGAAGCCCTGAGGGATCAATGCGGCGTTTCAGCAGCGAGCCAGGTGCCCGGCTGATGGGCAGATCAATGCTGCCTTGCAACGGATCCGGTACGCCGTCGCAGATACCGCGATACTCCCGGCGGAAGTCGTCTGTGTGAAGGAGAGACATACAGCGGTCGTGGGCGTGGCCGTTTTTGGCCACCACCATTACGCCGGTGACACCCTTGTCCAGCCGGTTTACCGGATGAAAGACACTGCTGCCCAGATAGTGGGCCACCGCGCCGGCCACCGTTACCGTTTCCTCCGTCAGCGCCGCCGAGTGGACGGCGATCCCGGCGGGCTTGTTAAGGATCAGCAGGTCTTCGTCCTCCCACAGAATATCCAGGGGGTAGTTTACCGGAACGATGGCGTTGCTGGCGGGCGATACGTCAGAGACATCTGCGGTCAGAATGTCGCCGGGTTTTACTGCGGCCCGCACTGTCACCGGGTGACCGTTGAGCAGAATGGCGTTTTCCCGCCATTTGAGGGATTTCAACAGGGAAGAGGAGAGGTGCATCTCCTGCCGCAGCAGGCGCCCTACAGAACAGCCGGCCAGTTCCGGCGTGACGGTCAATCTCAAAATACGCATGAGCATTCCTCTACAAAATAATCGTAAAAACAGTATAGCACAAATAGAAAAAATATGATAGACTGTATCCAATCACCATCTGAAAACGGAGAAAGGACGGAAGAGTTATGGCTTCTAAAGTATTTTTTGCCGATCTTCGCACCAGCTATCGTGAGAATTTGCAGCAGAAGCTGACGCGGCTGCTGAAAACGGCGGGTATGGGCGAGATCGACTTCGATAACAAGTTTGTGGCCATCAAGCTGCATTTTGGTGAACCGGGCAATCTGGCGTACCTGCGGCCCAACTGGGCGAAAACCGTGGCGGACTTCATTAAGGAGCGGGGCGGAAAGCCGTTTCTTACGGACTGTAATACCCTGTATGTAGGCGGGCGTAAAAATGCGCTGGATCACATGGACAGCGCCATGGTCAACGGCTTTAACCCCATGACCACCGGCTGTCAGATCATCATTGCCGACGGGCTGAAGGGAAACGATGAGGTGTATGTGCCGGTGGCCGGCGGTGAGCTGGTGAAGGAGGCCAAGATCGGCCGCGCCGTCATGGATGCGGACGTGTTCGTGTCTCTGAGTCATTTCAAGGGCCATGAGGAGGCAGGCTTCGGCGGCGCCCTGAAGAACATTGGCATGGGCTGCGGCAGCCGTGCGGGCAAGATGGAACAGCATAACGCCGGCAAGCCTCATGTGGAGCACAAGCACTGTGTAGGCTGCGGCGCCTGCACCAGGATCTGCGCCCACAGCGCCTTGTCCGTCACGGATCAGAAAGCATCCATCGATCACAGCAAGTGCGTGGGCTGCGGCCGGTGCATTGCCATCTGTCCCCGCAATGCCATCGTTGTCAACTGGGATGAAACAGTGACCAATCTGAACCGCAAGATCGCCGAATATACCAAGGCTGTGGTGGATGGTCGTCCCTGCTTCCATATTTCGCTGGTACTGGATGTGTCGCCCAACTGTGACTGTCACAGCGAGAACGACGCTGCCATCGTGCCCAATGTGGGTATGTTCGCCTCCTTTGACCCTGTGGCGCTGGACATGGCCTGCGTCGACGCAGTGAATGCACAGCCCATTATTCGCGGCAGCGCCGCTGATGAGGGGGATCATAACGACCACGACCATTTCCACCGTATTCATCCGGAGACCGATTGGTTCAGCTGCATTGAGCATGCGGAGAAGCTGGGACTGGGTACCCGGGAGTATGAGCTGATCAAGATTTGAGATATGTGAGAAAAATGCCGGTGCGACGCACCGGCATTTTTTATTCCTCATGGGGCTTTGTCTCCTGATAGAACATATTCCAGTCCACCTGATAGGCGCGGAGAGCCTCTTGGGTATGGCACACCATCCGCAGGACCATGCCTTCGTGGGTACGGTCGAATGCTACCAGTTCCCGCAGGGCGATGTGGGCGGCCTGCGGCAGAGGATAACCGTATACGCCGGTGGAAATGGAGGGGAAATCCACGCTGCGGCAGCCGTATTCCAGCGCAAGAGACAGGCAGGAACGGTAACAGGAGGCCAACAGCGCCGCCTCGTTGTGGCCGCCGCCCCGCCAGATGGGACCGGGGGTATGGATCACATAGCGGCAGGGGAGCGCAAAGGCAGGCGTGATCTTGGCCTGCCCTGTTTCACAGCCGCCCAGCGCTTGACAGGCCTGTAAAAGCTTCGGACCGGCGGCGCGATGGATGGCGCCGTCCACGCCGCTGCCCCCCAAAAGCGAGCAATTTGCGGCATTCACAATGGCATCCACATGGGAAACGGTAATATCTCCTAAAACGACGGAAACAGACATAAAATGACCTCAAATTAACAAAAACATAACATACGTGTGAACAAAAGTTGAATTTTTTGTGTATTCGACACGGTGTATATTTACAGAAAACGGAAAATATGCTACAATAAACCTAAAAAATACACTTGAAAAGGAGTTGCAGCATGGTAAGAAAACATGTGCCGGTCTACGAGGGGAATTTGCGTAAACATGCGCTGTCAGTGCCGCAATGCATCAGTGAATGCAGCGGGATTCGGATATTTGGCCGCCGAATCAAGTCACTGGTGTTTTCCACTGACGTAGCCATTATTAAAAACATCAATGCCGATGCGGTGATCGCCGTGTATCCCTTTACGCCGCAGCCCAGCATTACACAGGCCATTATCGGTATTTCTGAGGTGCCGGTTTTTTGCGGTGTAGGCGGCGGTCTGACCAATGGCGCGCGGAGTGCCAGCATGGCGGCCTATGTGGAGCATCAGGGCGCCTATGGTGTGGTATGCAACAGCAAGATCGATGTGGATACCATCCATGCCATTAAGGATGCCGTGGAGATTCCGGTCGTATACACCGTGATCTCGGAGAAGATGGAGATCGGGCCGTATCTGGCGGCGGGAGTGGACTTTGTGAACGTGTCCGGCGCAGCCCGCACGCCTCAGATCGTAGCGGCGCTGCGGGAGAAATACCCGGAGCTGCCCATCATCGCTACCGGTGGACCTACGGACGAGAGCATTACCACTACCATTCGGGCGGGCGCCAACGCGATCACCTACACACCGCCCAGCAGCGCGGCACTGTTTGCCAAGACAATGGCGAGTAACCGCAGTGAACTGGAGTGACCTGATTACATAATCGCATAACAAATATACCGCAGGGCTGACCATGTGTCAACCCTGCGGTATATTGTTACAGGTCTCTTACATATTCAGATACGCTGCGCATTTTTTGTTGGCGGTTTCGGCAATGCATTCTTCGTCCACCGTGGCAAGACGGCCTTGGCGGACAGTAATCTTTCCCTGTACCACGGTGTAGTCCACCGGGCCGCGGAGTCCTACGGTGCCAAGTAACGATTTTGCGTCGAAACAGGAGCCAACCAGTTCCAGACGGAGGCTGTCGATCAGGAAGAGGTCAGCACATTTGCCCACAGACAGCTGGCCGATATCATCCCGGCCCAACAGCCGTGCGCTGCCCCGGGTGGCGATCTTCAGGAT
Organism: uncultured Clostridia bacterium; assembly: GCA_945915065.1. Taxonomy (GTDB): domain Bacteria; phylum Bacillota; class Clostridia; order Oscillospirales; family Oscillospiraceae; genus Vescimonas. Next base: position 27,243 of record CAMEER010000021.1, read on the forward strand.
ATCGTAGCCGCTGGGAGCAGCCTCACTGGAGTGAAGCCGGTGCAGCAGGAATGCGACGCGCAATTCCTCCATGAGACTGGAGCCGTCGTTGCTGGCACTGCCGTCCACAGCAAGACCGACCGGAATGCCCAGCTGCAGCATTTCCGGGATGCGGGCCACGCCGCTGGCAAGCTTCATGTTGCTGATGGGGCAATGGGCCACGCCGGTGCCGGTGCTGGCCAACACCCGAAGCTCCTCGTCATTGAAGTGGATGCCATGGGCAAACCATACGTCGCTGCCGGTCCAGCCGAGGCGCTCCATATACTCCAGCGGACGGACTCCCTCCCGCTCCAGCATAAAGTTTTCCTCGTCCTTGGTCTCGCACAGGTGAGTGTGGAGCCGTACACCGTATTGACGGGCCAGAATAGCGCTCTGCCGCAGCAGCTCCGCCGAGACGGAGAAGGGGGAGCAGGGCGCCAGCGCTACCCGGTGCATGGAGCCGTAGGAGGGATCGTGATACTTTTCGATGCAGCGGATGGAGTCGGCCATGATCTCGTCCACCGTCTGTACCACGCTGTCCGGCGGCAGACCGCCGTCCTTGACGCTCAGATCCATGCTGCCCCGGCTGAGGTACATGCGGACGCCCAGTTCCTGCGCCGCCGCCAGCTGAGCGCCCAGCAGATCACCGGCGCCGGCAGGGAATACGTAATGATGGTCAAAGCAGGTGGTGCAGCCGTGCTTCATCAGTTCCCCCATACCGGTAAGGCTGGACAGGCGGATCACGTCCTCGCCCAGATTTTTCCAAATTTCGTACAGCGTTTTCAACCAGTCGAACAGCTCCATATTCTGCACCTGCGGCAGATTGCGGGAGAACACCTGATAGAGATGATGGTGTGTGTTGATCAGGCCTGGATAGCACAGCATATGGCTGGCGTCGAGGGTTTCATCGGCAGTTACATCCAGTGCCGGGCCGATGGCCTTGATGAAGCCGTCCTCACAGTATAGATCGACGTTGGTCAGCACACGATCGTCATCATCGCAGGTGACCAGTTGGGCAATATGCTTGATCAGAAGGGTAGACATACGGTTTCTCCTTTCACATTTGAAATGAAAAAAGAGCGGGCCAATAGTGGCCCACTCTTTTTGGCAGATTCAGCGTTCCTCGCGGAAGTAGGAGAGACCGAGGAACGCAGGGGGCTGATCCTCCCGCTTCTTACGCAGGGAGACGACGATCAGCACCAGCAGGGTGATGACGTAGGGCAGCATCTTGTACAGCTCCTTGACAGCCATCTGACCGCCGGGAGTGGGCAGATAGATGTTGATGATGTACAGGCCGCCGAACAGGATGGAGGCCAGGATGCTGACATTGGGACGCCAGATGGTGAAGATGACCAGCGCGATGGCCAGCCAGCCGCGGTCAC
>CAMEER010000022.1 GCA_945915065.1 uncultured Clostridia bacterium
TAGCAAAAAACAGCGGTGTTAATACGACCGCTACCATTCTAACGGTCGTTGGATAACCTGCTCGTCCTTTTTCGACTACTTCCTAAAACGTTTCAGGATGAACTGTTGACTCATTTAATCGAGAAAGCGCCGGAATACATAAATCCTGAAAAATGTGTAGAGGAACTGGTCTTGCTATCAAATGCGTTTGTTGATTGGCGCTATGCATTTGAGGATAATCCTGCACCGGCTATTGACTCGCGCTTTTTGTCTGCCTTTGCAAATGCAGCTATTTGGACAATGTTCTCTCACTACAATGTAGATTTAGTGCCTTCTACTCAAGTGGAGCCAGACGATGAGATAGAGCAGAAATTTCGTGAAAATCGCGAACTATGCAAAGAGGCCAATTTACGAAGGATTGAAAAGAAAAACAAGGAGCATCACTCATGAAACTCCAATTCAAACATCAAAAATTTCAAGCGGATGCGGCAAAGGCAGTCTGCACATCTCACGGACTACCGCATATAAAATGATTCAATCCAATGAAATCAAGTCCTTGCGAATAGGCAGAAGTATCCGGATTCCCAAAGATTGCATCGTAGACTACATCCGTACATCCTGCTATAATGATGGCCGTAATGAACTGCTGCCGTCTGAAAAGGAGGTATAGTATGAACGGTAGCATTCAAATTAAACGCGACAAGTATTACGCCGTAGTTCGGTTTTCAGACAAAAAGCAGAAATGGATTTCCTTGGAACTATCCGTTTCCGGGAATAACAAACGAAAGGCTCAGCAGAAGTTCCGTGAGTTGATGGCCGAGTTGGAAAAAGAATACGACTCAGCGTACAGCCAGATGCTCTTTACAGATTGGCTTAATAAGTGGATGAAGCAGAAAAAGAACGAGGTAAGGGCAAATACATACGAGTGTTATTTGCTCTTCCTCGAAAAGCACATTCTTCCTCACTTCGAGCCAAAGAAGTATACGCTGTCAGGTATTACGGCACAGGATTTGCAGGAGTATTACAATACCAAGCTGGACGAAGGATTGTCTGTTTGCACAATGAAAAAGCACAGTGCAATCTTGCATGGTGCCTTGGCGGAAGCATATAAGAAAGATATGATTGCCGCCAACCCTGCAGACAAAGTTACACTTCCCAGAAAGAAGAAGTTTTACGGGCAATCCTACTCTGTGGAAGAAGTTCAACAGCTTCTTTCCGTGCTGAACGATGATCCCATCCGACCGGCTGTGATTCTCGCAGTCATGTATGGTTTACGGAGAAGTGAGGCAGTCGGTCTCAGGTGGAAGGACATCGACTTCAAAAACAAAACCATGACCATCTGCAACACTGTCACAAGAATGGCCACGGTTCATGAGCTGGAAGAAACCAAGAATGAGTCCAGTCATCGAACGCTGCCTCTGATCCCCGGAACGGAAGAGTATTTGCAATCTCTCCGTCGGGAGCAAAAGGAAACCATGCTCCTTTGTGGAAACAGATTCGATGACAGTTGCCATGTTTGCACATGGCCGGATGGCCGCTCTCTGCAGCCGGATTATGTGTCCCAACATTTCAATCAGGTCTTGAAGAAAAACAATTTCCGGGTTATTCGCTATCATGATCTGCGTCACACTGCCGGTTCCATGCTCTTGCAAAAAGGGATCGACATCAAAACGATCCAGCATTTCCTCGGACACTCCCAAGCATCTACCACAGTAAACATTTATCTGCACAGCATCTCAAACGGCACGGTGGATGCGGCAAATGCGATTGGTTCCATGGTGAATGTGGGCACAGTTTGTTAGACACCGGAATCTTGTTAGAAATTTGTTAGACAGCGCAGGGCAAAAACGGAAGCCACAAGGATTCAGGGTATGAAAAAAACCCCGCAACCGTTGTGGTTACAGGGTTTTTGATGGTGCGCGAGGCGGGACTTGAACCCGCACGCCCGTAGTGAGCACTAGAACCTGAATCTAGCGAGTCTGCCAATTCCACCACTCGCGCAAACAACATAGCTGATTATAACCGAAGTTATTGTATTTGTCAATACCATTTTCGATTATTTTTGCCTTTATGAGAGGGTGGTGCGAGTGATGGGACTTGAACCCACACGTCCATTCGAACACAAGCACCTCAAGCTTGCCTGTCTGCCGATTCCAGCACACTCGCAAATATGACCCTCTCAAGAGTACCTGCTTATTATACCAGACAACCCATATTTGTCAAGCATAATTTTCCCTGCTTATACCTGAGAGAACACCTGACCGATGGGCCCGTCGATCACCAGATCGGCGCCCAGATCAGCGCCCACCGCGCCCTTGTTGATGACCACCAGCTTGTGGCCCCGATAGTAGCGCACCAAGCCTGCCGCAGGGTAAACCACCAGTGATGTGCCGCCGATGATCAGCATATCCGCATTGCGGATATAGTCCAACGCCTTGTCCATCACCGCCTCGTCCAGCCCCTCCTCATACAGCACCACGTCCGGCTTGATGTCGCCGCCGCAGTCGCACTTGGGCACGCCGGTACTGTGCAGGATAGTCTCCAGGCCATAGAACCTGCCGCATCGCTCGCAGTAGTTCCGCAGCACACTGCCGTGCAGCTCCAGCACCTCACGGCTGCCGGCTTTCTGGTGCAGGCCGTCGATGTTCTGGGTGATGACTGCCTTCAGCTTGCCCTGTGCCTCCCACTGCGCCAGCTTGCGGTGGGCGGCATTGGGCTGTGCGTCCGGCGCCAGCATTTTGGCCCGGTAGAAGTCGTAAAACTCCGCCTTATGGGCCTCATAAAAGCTGTGGCTCAGCATGGTTTCCGGCGGATACCGGAACTTCTGATGATACAGGCCGTCCACACTGCGGAAATCCGGAATGCCGCTTTCCGTGGACACGCCCGCGCCGCCGAAAAACACGATATTGTCGCTGCCGTCCACCAGTTCCTTCAGTTTGCGGATTGCTTCTTCCATGGTGCGTTCCTCCCGTTCATTCGTTGACATATGAATTTTCCACCTTTACCACGGCGCGGAAATTGCCTTCCATCTCCGACACCATCTGGCGGATGCGTTCCGCCACCTGCAGCCGGGTCAACCGTTCATCAAAGGGTATGACCGCGTCAAAAATCAAATTGGTATGGGTCTGTCCGGGCACCATGCGGAAATCGTGGATACTGATGCGCGGGTCGATGGTCTTTACCAATGCCGCCACCTGCTGATGCAGCGCCGCAACGGTGGGGTCGCCCACCACCACCGGGTCCATGTGGATCACTGCCTCACAGTGCAGCTTTTGGCCCAGCTCCTCCTCAATACTGTCGATCACGTCGTGCAGATCCAGCACCTGCCTGTCTGCGGGCACCTCCGCGTGGAGAGAGATGATGCACCGCCCCGGTCCGTAGTCATGCACCACCAGATCGTGGATGCCCACCACCGTGTCGTGGCCCATCACCAGCGATTCGATCTCCTTTACCAGCAGAGGATCGGGCGCCTGCCCCAGCAGAGGACTGATGGTGTCCCGGGCCGCCTGCACAGCCGACCACAGGATAAACAGCGCCACCACAAGGCCAACCCAGCCGTCCAGCTGTACATTGGTCAGCTTGCCGATCACCATAGCCAGCAGCACGGCGGAGGTAGCTGCCGTGTCGCTGAGACTGTCGGCGGCAGTGGCGGACATAGCGGCGGATTTGATCTTCTTTCCCACCGCCCGGTTATACAGATACATGTACAGCTTCACGCCGATGGAAGCCAGCAAAATCCCGGCGGCCAGCCACGAAAACGTCACCGCCTCCGGGTGAAGGATCTTATCCACAGAGGACTTTGCCAGCTCCGCACCCATCAGCAGGATCAAACCGGCGACGACCAATCCGGAGACATATTCCAGCCGTCCGTGACCGAAGGGATGCCCGGCGTCGGGCTTTTTCCCTGCCAGCCGAAAGCCCAGCAGTGTTACCACGGAGGAACCGGCGTCGGAGAGGTTGTTGAAGGCGTCCGCTGTTATGGCGATGGAACCGCTGAGGGTGCCTGCCGCCAGTTTCCCGGCAAACAGCAGGATGTTCAAGCCAATCCCCACAAAGCCGCACAGCGCGCCCCAGGCCCGCCGTACCGCGCTGTCCTCCACCTGCTCCCGATGGGGGATCAACCATTTTGCCAGTAACGATATCATACGACTGTCATTCCTTTCGTGCCTCGGATAGTCAGCGTCATCTGGCAGCACAGACGGTCCAGATCCTCATCGGTGCCGGCGTTCAGCCGCAGCTTTCCGCCGCATTGCCGGCAGATCAGATCCACCGCGTCCCGGTGTACCTGGATCCCATAGGCCGTACTTCCGCAGGTGCAGCGGATGCCGCCCCGTGCGGCGATGTCCTTCAGCTCCGACAGCACCTCATACATAATCACATTATCGGTGAAGGCTTCCTTTTCCTCGCACTTCTCCTTTTCCGCCCGGATCGCCAGTTCCTCCATGGCGCTGCGCACCTGCGCTTCCTCACCGGCATAGCAGCACAGCTGCTTTGTCTCCGGACAGGCAAGTCCCACACCGCGTCCGGTCAGAATGGCCGCGGCATCCACCTCCGCGTGGTGTTCGCCGCCGCACAGGCCACAGGGCACCCACAGGCGGAATTTCGTGCCATCGGTCTGGATCTCCAGTTCGCTTTCCCCGCACGCACAGCCGATACGGACTGCCGCGGCCTGAAGGGCAAACACACTGCGGCTGCCCAGCACCGCTTTGCCGCATTTGGGGCAGAGATATCCAAAACTGCGTACTTCCTCCATATGCAATCCTCCACCTCACTGATTCCATGGTAATTTATGTATTATACGACATCTCCCACGGCATTTCCAGCCCTATACTGAATTTTTCCCGCATTTTATGAACAGGCCCGTTGACACAGCCGCCGATGGAATACTATTATAATACTCAAAAAGGAGGCGTTTCTATGACCGATGGACATATCATTCGCTCTGTTGCCAAGGCGATCGAGCTTCTGCAGCTGTTGTCCGACAGTGGGCAGCCCCTGCCCCTGACTGAGATCGCCCAGCGTTCCGGCCTGCCCAAGAGTACGGTGTTCGGCCTGTTGACCACCATGCGGGACTATGATGTGGTGGCCCAGGGAAAGGACGGCCGCTATACGCTGGGCATGCGGTTGTTTGAATATGGCTGCCGCGTCAGCCGTGCCTGGGATGTATCCCATCTGGCGCGCCCTCACATGGAGCAGCTGGCGGCCCAGATCAACGTCTCCGCGGTGCTGTCTGTCCGGGAAGGCGATCACGTCATCACATTGGAGCAGGTGGAGGGGCACAGCAGTCTGCGGGTGGTGTCCGATGTGGGCGGCCGACTGCCAATGCACTGTACATCCCAGGGAAAGGTATTTCTGGCGGCGATGCCGGACAGTGAAGTCATCGCGCTGCTGGGCCGCAAGTCTCTGACGGCCTATACGCCTCACACCATCACCGACGTGGAGGTGCTGCTGCGCACGCTGGAGACCGTGCGCAAACAGGGTTACGCCGTAGAGGACGGCGAATTTAAGATCGGTCTGCGCTCTGTTTCCGCGCCGGTATATGCTGTGGACGGCACGCTGAAATACACCATTGGCGTGGTGGGCATGTTCCGCAATATACGGGCGGATGAATTTCTTCAGGCCGTAGATATGGTGGTGTCAGCCGGTGAAATGGTGTCAGCCGCACTTGGTTACAAAGCATAGTTTTTGCCATATAATGGCTTTTACGCCGAAAAATGTCGTGTTAATTTTATGATAAATCGACAAGAATGTCTTGAAAATGATGTTGGTTTCTGGTAATTTGGTAAACAGCAAGGCGAGAATCTGTAGAATATCACGAATGCAGGCCCTGTGAATTCAAGGAGAGAGGAAACGATTGATGATGGAAACCAACCCCAAAATCTTGCTGGCCGACAACAGTGAGGAGTTCCGATTACTGCTGCGCCGCACCCTGGAAGAGACCGGCGAGTTCCAAATCGCAGGCGATACCGGCGACGGCAACGAAGCGTGGGAGCTGATCCAGCAGACCAAGCCCGATGTGGTGGTCATGGACCTGATCCTGCCGGGCCTGGACGGTGTCAGCCTTCTGCAGCGTATCCCGAAGACGATCCGGTGTATCGTGCTGTCGGCCTTCTGCAGCCAGAACATGGTGCAGGAGGTGATGCAACTGGGCGCCTGGTACTTCATTCCCAAGCCGGCCCACATGGACTCGCTGCTGGAACGGGTCCGGCAGGCGGTGCGGCAGGAGGGCAGTCCCCTCTCCCTGCCCACACTGGAGGCGGACGTCACCGCCATCATCCATGAAGTGGGGGTTCCGGCTCACATCAAGGGCTATCAGTATGTGCGGGAGGCCATCATCATCGCGGTGCAGGACATGGAGGTGATCAACGCGGTGACGAAGGTGCTGTATCCGGAGGTAGCGAAGCGATTCCACACCACACCGTCCCGGGTGGAGCGGGCCATCCGCCACGCCATCGAGGTGGCGTGGGACCGGGGTGATCTGGAGACGCTGCAGGGCTATTTCGGCTACACCGTCAACTCCGCCAAGGGCAAGCCCACCAACAGTGAGTTCATCGCCATGATCGCCGACCGCATCCGTCTCCGCCAGAAAAACCAGGAGCAAATGCGATAAGAAAAACGTGAGGAGATATCTCCTCACGTTTTTCTTATCGCATCACCGGCGTCAGCCGCCAGTCGCTGCCGGGTGCCGACTGCCCCAGCGTCTCATACGCCAATACATACAGATCCGTACAGGCCGCCTCCTGCCGGAACAGGGCCTCTGCCGCCGTCCCTAAGGCAGCCACATCCGCCGCCTTTGTCAGCACCGGTTGTCCCGCGTTCTGCATCTGCCGCAGAACACGGCGTCCCGCTTCGTTGGCCGCCAGCACCCGGGCATAGGGCATCGTATCCGGCGCAGGTTCCACGTCCAGCCACGCCGCCAGCACCATCCGCCGCAGCCGGGCCGCTGGATACCGCTTGGTCTTGACCGCCACCAGCAGCTCCTCCAAGGTGGCACAGCGCCGCACTGCGTCGTATACGCGGTGGTACAGTCCCTCCCCACCGCCATCGTAAGAGGCAAACACCGCCTCGTCCATTTGCCGCAGCCGGGCCAGAATGGCCCGTTCCACATACTGCACATCAGTCACGCGGCCCGCCGCCAGTTCCCGCCGCAGCACCGCCGCAGCCGGCTCCGGCATATAGCCGAAGGCCTCCTCTGCCCTGCCCTGCCCTGTCAGCTGTCGGATATGGGACGCGGAGGCAAAGCCGTCCGCCATGCCGCCGTCGTGGGCCGCGCCGACGCGCCGCACCACCGTCGGTATTATGTCAACTATTTCCCGGCGGCATGCCTTCAGATACTCCACCGCCAGCGTATCGTTGGGCTGCCGCAGCATCGCCGCAGCGTCCCCCAGCCGCGCCTGTACCGCCTGTTGACGGGCGGCGGCATAGGTAACGCCCGCCGTCAGCTCCCGGCGGATATCCTCCTGCAAGTCCGGTAACAGCAGCGTATCCGCCACTCGCTGCAGCACCGCGGCGTCGCCGCACTCGCTGCCGAAAGCGATGTGATCACAGCCCGCCATCGCCAGCAGCTGCACGCCGCCTCTGGCGAAGGTCTCCGCCGTGGCCATAGCCCACGGAGTGGGCAGCTCCAGCACCAGATCGGCGCCGCAGCCCACCGCCATCTCCGCCCGGGCCAGCTTATTCACCAGCGCCGGTTCGCCCCGCTGCACAAAATTGCCGCTCATGGCGCAGACGATGGCCTCCGCACCCTGCTGCCGCAGCTGGGAGAACAGGTAGGCATGGCCCCGGTGCAGCGGATTGAATTCACATATGATCCCGGCTACGTTCATCCCTGCCACCGCCTTTCGTTTTCTTCTATTTTACCCTACCGCTCCGGCAAATGCAACTTGACATTTACCCTCATCTCTCCTTACAATAGCAATAGCCAACAACAACGAAACGAGGTCTATCCATGAACATTGTCCTTTTCTACGCCATGCCCTCGGAGATCGACAGTCTCATCCACGGCACGCAGCCGCTGGAGACGGTGCACGGCGTTTCCTTCTACCGCGTCCGTGAAAATGTCATTGCCTGCTGCGGCGGTGTGGGCAAGGTGAACGCCGCCATGGCCGCCGCGCTGCTGATCGAACGGTATCACCCCGATCTGATCCTCAACGCCGGTGTGGCCGGCTGCTTTGAGGAGGTACCCATCGGCACGCTGGTGCTGGCGGAAACATTCATACAGCACGACGTGGACACCACCGGTGTAGGCGACCCCATCGGCCTTGTCTCCACCGTGAATATGGTGGAGTTCCCCACCGCGGACTTTGACCGGGCCTGCGCTGCCATGGAGGCCACCGGCTATGCCTTCCGCACCGGCACAGTGGCCACCGGCGACTGGTTCGGTATCCCCGGCCCCCGGGCGGACTGGATCCGTGACACCTTCCACCCCCTGCTGTGCGAGATGGAGGGCGGCGCGGCGGCGCAGGTGTGCCATCGCTGCGGCGTACCCTTTATGGCGCTGAAATCCGTGTCCGACTGCCTGACCAGCAAACATGATTACTATTTCAATTTCCCTGCCGCCATGCGCGATCTGAATAAGGCTGTCATGGCGCTGGTGGATCATCTGGAGGACTGAACCATGGAACGTATCGCCAGCTTCACCGTCAACCACGACGTTCTCGTGCCGGGACTGTATCTCAGCCGCCGGGACGGCAGCGTTACCACCTTTGACCTTCGCTTCAAAAAGCCCAACACCGGCGATCTGCTGACCAATGCCGAGATGCACTCGGTGGAGCATACCATCGCCACCGCTCTGCGGAACAGCCCACAGAAGGACGCTGTGATCTACTTCGGCCCCATGGGCTGCCAGACCGGCTTTTACTTCCTCTTTGACAGCGCCCGGCTCACCGATGACCAGGCCATTGCCTTGCTGCAGCAGGTCTTTGCCCAGGGAGCAGCCTGGGACGGCCCCATGCCCGGCAAGTCCTCCCGGGAATGTGGAAATTATGTCAACCTCGATGTGACACTGGCCCAGCAATGCTGCGCCTTTTACGCCGAGGTGATCCGGGATTGGACCGTGGAACAGCTGGCCTATCCGGAATAAGGCCGAAATTCCCCCTTTCCGCACATTTTACCGAAAAATGCCGTGATTTTTGTTGACAAACCCTTTTCCGGCTGTTATACTTGTAAGGCCGCTTTGAATGGGTCACAAGTTTCAGCTTCGGCTGAACGCCCCCGACAGCGAGTCCGTAATAAAGGAAAGGCAGGTGCAACAAGTAATGCAGGCTATTATCGTGACCGGTGGTAAGCAGTACGCCGTCTCTGAGGGCGACACTCTGTTTATCGAAAAGCTGGACGCCGAGGCCGGCGCTTCCGTGGTGTTTGACCAGGTGCTGGCGATCGTGGACGGCGAGAACACCAAGTTCGGCACTCCCGTGGTGGAGGGCGCGAAGGTGGACGCCACCATCGTGAAGAACGGCAAGGGCAAGAAGATCCGTATCTTCAAGTACACCCCTAAGAAGGGTTACCGCAAACGTCAGGGTCATCGTCAGCCCTACACCAAGGTTGAGATCGGCAAGATCAGCTTCTAAGGTACGGCATGACGAACGTCACATTCCACACCGTGGAAGACCGCATCATCGGATTTGATGCACAGGGCCACAGCGGATACGGCGAAGAGGGCGAGGATATCGTCTGCGCCGCCGTTACCAGCGCCGTGCGGCTGGTGGAAGCCACCGTCAACGACGTGATGGGGCTGTGCGCCTCCGTGAAGGTCGACCAGCAGACTGCCGCCATTTCCTTCCGGCTCCCCGGAGGACTGGCGCCCACAGCGGAGTCCACCTGTCAGAATCTTATGACAGGCCTGATGGTCTATCTGGCGCAGCTTCACGATGAATATCCGGAACACATCGAAGTGATGGAGGCGTGATCCTCCCTCCTTCCGCATCTTACAGAAAGGATGGTACTGCGAAATGTTGCACATTGGTCTGCAGTTCTTCGCCCATAAAAAAGGTATGGGCTCCACCAAGAACGGCCGCGACTCCGAGTCCAAGCGCCTTGGTCCCAAGCGCGCTGACGGTCAGTTCGTTCTGGCTGGCAACATCCTTGTTCGCCAGCGCGGCACCCACATTCACCCCGGCACCAACGTGGGCAAGGGTACCGACGACACCCTGTTCGCCAAGGCTGACGGCGTTGTCCGCTTTGAGCGTCTGGGCAAGGATCGTAAGCAGGTTTCTGTTTACCCCGCCGAGTAATCACTTTTCACAAGCGCCGATACGCCTGCCGAAAAGGCAGGCGTATTTTTTTCCGCCTTGACGCAGTTCGTATTTTTCGATAGAATGAGAATACTGATGGATACGATATATTTTCAGATACAGTGAGGTAACACTATGGCAAACGGCTTTATCGACAAGGCCCGGATCACCTGCCGCGCCGGCAACGGCGGCAACGGCGCGGTGGCCTTTCACCGGGAAAAATACATTGCCGCCGGCGGTCCCGATGGCGGTGACGGCGGCAACGGCGGCTCCATTATCCTGAAGGTGGACGACAACATGTCCACCCTGATGGACTTCCGCTACAAGCGCAAGTATGTGGCCGGCAACGGCGTGGACGGTCAGGGCGGCCGCAAGTCCGGCAAGGACGGCCAGAGCCTCACCATCCGCGTGCCCCGGGGCACGTTGGTGCGTGACGCCGAGACCAACGAGATCATCAAAGACATGTCCGACGACCAGCCCTATGTGCTGTGCAAGGGCGGCCGCGGCGGTTGGGGCAACCAGCATTTCGCCACGCCCACCCGTCAGGTGCCCCGCTTTGCCAAGGCAGGCCTGCCCGGCGAAAGCCATGATGTAGTGCTGGAGCTGAAGCTGCTGGCGGACGTGGGACTGGTGGGCTTCCCCAACGTGGGCAAATCCACGCTGCTGAGCGTGGTGACCAAGGCCCATCCCAAGATCGCCAACTATCATTTCACCACCCTGTACCCCAATCTGGGCGTGGTGTATGTGGACGAGGGCGTCAGCTTCGTCATGGCGGACATCCCCGGCATTATTGAAGGCGCCAGCGAAGGCGCCGGTCTGGGCCATGACTTCCTGCGGCATATCGACCGCTGCCGCCTGCTGGTGCATCTGGTGGATGTATCCGGCAGCGAGGGTCGGGACCCCATTGCGGACTTTGACGCCATCAACGCCGAATTGAAGGAATACAGCCCCGAGCTGGCCACCCGTCCCCAGATCGCCGTGGCCAACAAGACCGATCTTCTGATGGACACCGAGCAGTTGGACGCCTTCCGTGTCCATGTGGAGGAGCTGGGCTACGAGTTCTTCGCCATGTCTGCCGCCACCCATCAGGGCACCCGCGAGCTGGTGCGGCACATTGCCCAACGTCTGGCGGAGCTGCCGCCGGTAACGGTCTACGAGCCGGAGTACGTTCCCCGTCCGCCTCAGATCGACACCTCCGAACCGCTGGAGATCCACCGGGAGGACGACACCTGGCTGGTGGAAGGCCCGTGGCTGCAAAGGCTCATGGCCAACATCAACTTCTCCGACTACGAAAGCCGCATGTATTTCGACAAAATGCTGCGTCAGAGCGGCCTGTTCGACCGGCTGGAGCAGATGGGCATCCAGGACGGCCACATCGTCAGCATGTACGATCTGGAGTTCGAGTACCAACGGTAAAACCGCATAAAGCGCACCTCCGCCGTACACACTATCGGCGGAGGTGTTTTTATGAAATATGCAGCCGATCTCACCGATCTTCTCAACAACGACCCGCAGGCGTATACCTACTTCTACGCCCTGCCTGCCCAGACTCAGACCGACCTGCGCAAGCGGGACATCCGCAGCATGGAGGAACTGAAGCAGGCCACTGCGGATCTGGCCTATGACAACCGTCCCCGTGCCTTTTGACGGGGCGCAAAAATGACCGCCTTTCGGCGGTCATTTTTCCTGTATAAAAGTGAGTTTACCACTCCAGATTCTGTTCGGTCTCCTTGCTGAACACATGTGCCACGTTGCCGCCGAAGATCATATTGACCTCGCTGCCCATGGGGAAGTGGGCGGCATTGCCGTTGGTAGGCACGATCACCACCACATCCTTGCCCTCGGCGGAGACATGCAGATGCACGGAAGAACCCATCAGCTCGCTGACATCCACCTTGCCCTTGATGCCGTCGGCGCAGAGCATGATGTGGTCGGGACGGACGCCCAAAATGATGTCCTGCTCCGGTACATTTTTGTCGCTCAGCCGCTTCTGCTTGTCATCAGACAGCACCACGGTGATATTTTCAACGGTCACCGCATACTTGCCGTCCTGCTTAACCAGCTTTCCGTCGAAAAAGTTCATCTGGGGCGTGCCGATAAAGCCGGCCACGAACAGGTTGGCGGGGTGATCGAACACCTCCTGCGGCGTACCGATCTGCTGAATGAAACCGTCCCGCATGATGACGATCCGGTCGCCCAGCGTCATCGCCTCGGTCTGGTCGTGGGTAACATAGATAAACGTGGTGTTGATGCGCTGGCGCAGCTTGATGATCTCCGCACGCATCTGGTTGCGCAGCTTGGCGTCCAGATTGGACAGCGGCTCGTCCATCAAAAACACGGCAGGGTCGCGGACGATGGCACGGCCGATAGCCACACGCTGGCGCTGGCCGCCGGACAGGGCCTTGGGCTTACGGTCCAGATACTGGGTAATGTCCAGGATCTCCGCCGCCTGACGCACTTTTTTGTCGATCTCTTCTTTGGGGACTTTCTTCAGTTTCAGAGAGAAGGCCATGTTCTCATACACAGTCATGTGGGGATACAGGGCATAATTCTGGAACACCATGGCGATATCGCGGTCCTTGGGTTCCACATCGTTCATCAGCTTGTCGCCGATCCACAGCTCGCCGGAGCTGATATCCTCCAGGCCCGCGATCATCCGCAGGGTGGTGGATTTACCGCAGCCGGAGGGACCTACCAGCACGATGAATTCCTTGTCGGCGATCTCCAGATTGAACTGCTGGACGGCCACAACGCCTTCCTCGGTGATCTGAAGATTGCTCTTCTTCTCCGGCTCGTCGCCCTTCTTCTTTTTCTTCTTTGTTTCGGTGTTGGGATAGACCTTCTTGATGTCCTTCAATACGACCTTTGCCATACTCGTTGACTGTAACTGTTCTGCCTCCGCAAGGAACAGTCTCACAGCCGCCCGTCAGGGCGCGCCGCCTTACGACAGGTCTCCACACTGCCGCACCGCCAGCCACAGCGGATCTTCCTCCTTTTTGATTGCCGCTGCCGGTCATAAAGTGGAGTGCCCAGCGGCGGTTGGAATAAGACATTGTTTATTGTAAACGAGAAAACCGCAAATTACAAGAGGAAACCTGTGGAATCTGCAAACTTTTCTTCAGAGACGGACATATTGTGGAAATCTCCGTCATCGCGCGGCAAAAAGCGGATGGCCAACGCCATCCGCTTTCTCTTTCGTGTAGCTTCTCCACCGGGTAACAATGTCTTGGAGGAATAGGGTGATGGCTGCACGGGAAAGCCGTGCAGCCATCAAAGGGATTTGAGGATAGAAAGGAAAAGTAATATGTGGAGAATTACTGTCTATACCATACATGATGTTGCAAGATTTGTAAAGCGACACTTTTTCATTTTTATATGAAGAAATGTCATACTATGTGGTTGCATTTGCAGCTGTCTCATGGTAGAATCTATGGTATCCTGCAAAAAAGGGAGAAATTTCCATGGACAGTAAAAAACTGGAAGCACTGGCCGTGGCCGCAGAACAGGGCAGCTTTACCCGGGCGGCGCAGCAATTGGGCTATACCCAATCCGGCCTGACCCATATGATGAACAGTCTGGAACGGGAGATCGGCTTTCCCGTGTTGGTGCGTGACCGGCGCGGCGTCCGTCTGACCCCGGCCGGACAGCGGATCCTGCCCATGGTACAGCAATGCCTTGCCGCCAATCAGGCGCTGGAGCGGGAAATCTCCCTGGTAAATTCCCATCAGGAGGACACCATCCGCATCGCCTCCTACGCCAGCATCGCCATGCACTGGCTGCCGGAGCTGATCGAGCAGTTCCGCCGCCGGCATGAGGGGGTGGGGATCGACGTGCAGATGGGCTCCGTGGAGGAAGTATACCGCTGGGTAAAAGAGGGGAAGGTAGACATGGCCTTTGCCAGCCGGCAGGAGAACAGCACGCTGGACTGGACGCCGTTGAAGCCTGATCCGCTGCTGGTGATCCTGCCACGGGATTTTGAAACGGGCGGTGCGGCCAGTCTGGATGTGCGCCGGCTGGAGGGACAGGAGTTTCTGATGCCGTCACTGGGCTTCCATCTGGATATTATGCGGGCGCTGAACCGCTGCGGTGTCATGCCTGCCATTCGGGATACACAGGTTAGCGATACCGTCATTATCTCCATGGTGGAACACGGGCTGGGCGTCAGCATTCTCAGCCGTCTGGTGCTGAAGGGCCGTTCCGACGATGTGCTGGCCCTGCCGCTGGACCCGCCCGCCGTGCGGGAACTGGGCATTGCCACCCGGCCCCGCAAGGATCTGCGCTCCATTGTGCGTCGGTTCATCAGCTTCACCGTTGATACGGTGGACAATCTGTAAGGGTCTGAAAAAGCCTCGCACCGTTGGCGGCGCGAACAACGCCAAATCACATATTCCCGGCAAAATAGCCGCCGGTTTTTTCACTGAATTTTTGTAAGGAGACCACTCATGCTGAATTTTACCCCTGTCACCGCGGAGGCCATGACGCTGCTGCGGCCCTACTACGAAACCTGCACCTACCGTCTGTGCGAATACAGCGCCGGCGTGAAATACATGTGGCGCGACCACCTGCACTCGGAATACACTGTCACCGACGGCTGTCTTATCATCCGCAACCAGCTCGACGGCGTGACCCAGTTTGACTACCCCATCCCCGGTCCCGACGGCGACGTAGACGCCGCGCTGACTACCGTGGAGGACGATTGCCGGCAGCGGGGCGTCCGTCCCATTTTCTCCGTCGTGCCGGAGTCCGAGGCCGGCAAGCTGGCTCTGCGGTGGCCCCGGGTCACCGTCACCAATGAGCGGGTGTGGAAGGACTACCTCTATCGTGCGGAGGATCTGGCCCGGTTCGCCGGACGGCATTACAGCGGCCAGCGCAACCACATCAACAAGTTCAATAAGGAACATCCCGGCGCGGAATTTATCCCCCTGACTGCGGAAGACAGCGCTCTTCTGGAGACCTTCTGGGCAGATTACGGCGCGGAGTTTCAGAAGCAGAGCTCCGGGGCCAAGCGGGAGCTGGCGCTGGCGCAGGAGATGTTCACTCATCTGGACACCGGCATCTTCCGTGCCGGCGGCATCCTGTGGCAGGGCCGTCTGCTGGCCGTGGCGCTGGCGGAAAAATGCGGCGACACGCTGGTGTGCCACGTGGAAAAGGCTCTCTATTCCCACGCCGGCGTCTATCCTGCCATGGTGCAGCTGTTTGCCGGCTATTACGGCGGCGACTGCCGCTGGATCAACCGGGAGGACGACGGTCGTGACCGCGGCCTGCGCACCTCCAAGCTGCAATACCTGCCGGCGGAGCTGGGCGGGAAAATGCGGTTTGAGGTGGGCTGTGAATTGGACGCCCTGCGGCATATTCCGGAATTGACCACGGAGCGGCTGACCCTCTCCCCTTTCACCGATGCCGATAAGGCCGCCTACAACGCCCTGTGTCTGGATGACCGGCGCAATCTCTGGTGGGGCTATGATTACCGCACGGACCTGAAGGAGCCGCTGACGGAGGATTACTTCCTTGATGTGACCCGTCAGGACTTTGAAAACCGCATCGCCATCAACTTCGCCGTCCGGCTGGAGGGCCAATGTATCGGAGAAGTCGTCCTCTACAACGGCGACTGGCGGGGCAGCATGGAGCAGGGCTGCCGCATCGCGCCGGAGTATGCCGGACACGGTTACGGCACCGAAGCGTTTGCCGCCGTGGCCGACTGGGCGCTGTACCATCTGGGGCTGACGCGGGTGGTAGCCAAGTGCTATCGGGAGAATACGTCTTCCTTCCGGATGCTTTCCTCCTGCATGCGGCACACCCGTGACGACGAGATCTTCCAGTACTTTGAGAAGCTGGTGTGATCCCGCTTCCTTTATGTACCGCAAAACCTCCTGTTATGTACCAAAAAGCACCCTGTTATATACCAAAAGACGCCCCATTATGGGGCGCCTTTTTCCATATTCTCACAGCTTCAGCAGTTTTCTTCTCTCCTTGTAGTCCGGCATCACCTTTGCCACCTCCGCATAAAAAGCGGCGCTGTGATCATGGTGGCGGATGTGCGCCAGCTCATGGACCACCACATAGTCAATGGCCTCCTCCGGATACTGCATCAGATAAAGGGAAAAGCACAGCCCGTTTTTCCCGGAACAGCTGCCAAACCGCGTGCGGGCGGCGGTGATCTTCACCGACATGGGCGTAACGCCCATCACGGCGGCGTAATGGGCCACCTTGCCGGGCAGTATGGCAGCGGCCCTGCGGCGCAAGACTTCCGTCTCCTGCCGGGTCAGGGGCGGATGGGCCGTCTGGCGGGCCGCTACCTTGTCCCGCGCCTTCTCCAGCCACGCCGTGTGGCTGTCCACAAACCGTCGAATCTCTCCCTCCGGCATGGCCATGGGAGCGCGCACCAGCACCCGGCCATCCGCCGTTACCTCCAGCGCCACCGTGCGGCGGTGGGAGCGGATGATCTCATATGTCACGCCCTCGCCTCCTTTTTTTCCTACTATATCACATCGCTGTACAAATTGCAAAAACTGTGGTACAATAGGAAAACACGATTGAGAAAGGACCTGCCGCCATGTATAATTCCACGCTGTGCTACATTGAAAATCCTCAGGGAGAATACCTGATGCTGCACCGGATCAAGAAGAAAAACGATCTGAACCACGACAAATGGGTAGGTGTGGGCGGCAAGTTTGAGGACGGTGAAAGCCCGGAGGAGTGCGTTTTGCGGGAAACGCGGGAGGAAACCGGCCTGACGCTGACCGACTATCAATACCGGGGTCTCGTTACTTTCGTTTCCGACCAGTGGGAGACCGAATATATGCATGTCTTTACCGCCACCGGCTGGACCGGCAGCCTGATCGAGTGCAATGAAGGCGTATTGGAATGGATCCACAAGGATCAGCTGATGACGCTGCCCCTGTGGGCCGGCGACAAGCTGTTTCTGGATCTGATCCATGATCCCGACACTCCCTTCTTTTCCATAAAGCTGCGCTATGAGGGCGAGCGGCTGGCCTACGCCGCTTTGAACGGGAAAGAATTGGCTGTGTGACCATTTTTTTCAGCATATTTCAGGTGGACGGTGCGCACCGTCCACTTTTTTCCCGGAGTAGTTCAGCAAAATAGCTAAATTGGGCCGCAAAAACTGTCATAACCTACAAAAATTTCAAAAGCACATTGACACGTCATGTAAAAGTTGCTAATATAAAGCTGCTTGGAATCGGAAACGTTTCCGGTAACGATTTCGACATCGTTTCTATTTCGGAAAGCACCGCAACGGGAGGGAGCACAGTGACCATCAAGGATATTGCACGCCTGAGCGGCGTCAGCATTACCACCGTCTCCCGCGTACTGAATGAGCGTCCCGACGTCAGCGCCGAGAGCCGCCGCCGGGTGCTGGAGGTCATTGAAAGCAACAACTACATTCCCAATAATTCCGCCCGGGATCTGGTCAAGACCAAGTCGGACGCCATCGGACTGGTGGTGCGCGGCGTGTCCAACCCCTTCTATACCGATATTATCCGCGCTGTGGAATCCAGTATCACCGCGGGAGGGTACGCCATGGTGATGCAGCAGATCAGCTCCAACGAGGATGAGTTGAAGCGCGCCGCCATGATGGAACGGGAAAAGCGGCTGCGGGGTCTCATCCTGCTGGGCGGCAGGTTTGACTATACCCCCGCTGATCTGGCGCTGCTGAATGTGCCTTTTGTGTGCTGCTCCTTTGCCAACCACTACGGCACGCTGACGGAAGAGGAATATTCCTCCGTGGCCATTGCGGACAAGGAAACCGCCTATCAGGCGGTGCGGTATCTGATCAACAGCGGCCACCGCCGCATTGCCGCGCTGATTACCTGTCCCGACGACCGGTCCATCAGCCAATTGCGCTATGAGGGCTATGTTCAGGCACTGACTGAGGCGGGCATTCCGCTGGAGGATTCTCTGGTGATCTGCACGGAAACCTACAATATTCAAGGCGCTTATCAGTCCATGTCCCGGGTCCTGGATGACGGCGGCAGCTTCACCGCTGTTTTCGCCATTTCTGATAACATGGCCATCGGCGCCATGCGCGCCCTGCGGGAGCATGGCCGCACCATTCCCGAAAGCTGCTCGGTCATTGCCATCGACGGCATTGAGGTTTCCGACTACATTGACCCGCCGCTGACCACATTGTGTCAGCCTATGGAGGAGATGGGACGGCGCAGCATCCAGATCCTGCTGGACATGATCGAAGGACGAAGCGGCAACTGCCACGAGGTACTGCCCACGGTACTGCGGATCGGCGGCAGCGTGAAAACACTGGTATAAGCCGTTTACAATCGAATACCGTATAGAAAAAGCGCTAGCGTTTTTTCTGCTTCCCCCGGGGAAGCATGAAACCGTTTTTTACAGTGCATACTGTGAAAATAAAATCAATTAAAAGGAGATCAATCAACATGAAAAAGTTTCTTGCACTGATCCTGGCTCTTGTGATGTCTCTGTCTCTGGTCGCCTGCGGCGGCGGAAGCAACGACGCACAGGGTTCCGGTGATGACGCCACTGCTACCGGCAAGGTGTATTACCTGAACTTCAAGCCCGAACAGGATGAGGATTGGCAGAATCTGGCCAAGGCTTACACCGAGGAGACCGGTGTGCCCGTCACCGTGGTGACCGCCGCTTCCGGTACTTACGAGGAGACCCTGATGGCCGACATGGCCAAGACCGACGCCCCCACCCTGTTCCAGGTGAACGGCCCCGTGGGTCTGGCCAACTGGAAGGATTACTGCTATGATCTGAGCAGCTCCGCCGTGTACGGTGAGCTGACCAGCGACAACTACGCCCTGAAAGAGGACGGTGCTGTCTACGGTATCGCCTATGTTATCGAGTCCTATGGTCTGATCACCAACACCGCTCTGCTGGAAAAGGCTGGTTACACCACCGACGACATCAAGTCCTTTGCTGATCTGAAGAAGGTCGCCGAGGATATCACCGCCCGCAAGGACGAGCTGGGCTTCGCCGCTTTCACCTCCGCCGGTATGGACAGCAGCTCCGACTGGCGTTTCAAGACTCACCTGGCCAACCTGCCCATCTACTTCGAGTATCAGGCTGATGACATCGGCACCACCACCGCCATCAAGGGCACCTATCTGGACAACTACAAGAACATCTTCGACCTGTATATCAACAACAGCACCTGCGATCCTAAGGATCTGGCCGGCAAGACCGGTACCGACTCTGAGAACGAGTTCCTGAACGGCGAGGCCGTGTTCTTCCAGAACGGTTCCTGGGAATATCCCGCCCTGTCCGCCAAGTACAGCGATGACGAGATGGCCATGATCCCCATCTACATCGGCGTGGGCGATGAGGCCAATCAGGGCCTGTGCACCGGTACCGAGAACTACTGGTGCGTCAACAAGGACGCCAGCGAGGAAGACATTCAGGCTACTCTGGACTTCCTGTACTGGTGCGTCACCTCTGACAAGGGCACCGAGGCTATGGCCAATGAAATGGGCTTCGTGATTCCCTTCAAGGGCGCTCTGGAATCCAACAACCTGTTCGTGAAGCAGGATAAGGCCATGACCGCCGAGGGCAAGACTCCTGTGTCCTGGAACTTCCCCACCATGCCTTCCGAGGAGTGGAAGAACGGTGTCGGCTCCGCGCTGACCGCTTATGCTGCCGGTACCGGTGACTGGGATGCCGTCAAGACCGCTTTCGTGGACGGCTGGGCTTCCGAGTACGCCATGAAGTAATCGCGCTCCCACAGGACGCATTTTCTGATGAATCCCGGCTGTCGGGTGGGCTTACCGCCCACCCGACAGCCGCACCCATCGGCATATACCTGTACGCCCCGGCTGTACCGGGACGCAGAGGCAGGTGTCGAAGTTCACAGTTGACCGGGAGGTATCGCTCATGCAGAAAAACATTCGTAAGTATTGGCCCATATTCCTTTTGCCCACGTTGGCCGCCTTTTTGCTTGGCTTCGTGATCCCATTCTGTCAGGGATTGTATCTGTCCCTGTGTAAGTTCACGACCATCAACAAGGCAACCTTTGTAGGCTTTAGCAACTACGTAAAAGCTTTTCAGGATGAGCTGTTCGCCAACGCCTTCTGGTTCACGGCGAAGTTCACGGTGGTATCCACCATCCTCATCAACATTCTGGCGCTGGCTATCGCGCTGCTGCTGACCCGCGGCATCAAGGGCACCACGCCGTTCCGCACGGTGTTCTTCATGCCCAACCTGATCGGCGGCATCGTGCTGGGCTATATCTGGCAGATCCTGCTGAACTGCGTGCTGTCCCTGCTGGGTAAGCCGCTGCTGGCGCTGAACGCCACCTACGGCTACTGGGGATTGATCATTCTGATGTGCTGGCAGCAGATCGGCTATATGATGATCATTTATATCGCGGGCCTGCAATCCATCCCCAACGACTATATCGAGGCGGCGTACATCGATGGCGCTACCCCGTGGCAGACCTTCTGGAAGGTGAAGCTGCCCAATCTGATGCCCTCCATCACCATCTGCCTGTTCCTGACGCTGACCAACTCCTTCAAGCTGTTCGACCAGAACCTGGCGCTGACCGGCGGTGAGCCTGCTCACGCTTCGGAAATGCTGGCGCTGAACATCTATCAGACCTTCTACGTCCGCTCCGGCCCTCAGTGGAAGGGCATCGGTCAGGCCAAGGCCGTGCTGTTCTGCATTCTGGTGATCGCCATCTCCAGCCTACAGCTGAAGCTCACCAAGTCTAAGGAGGTGCAGCAGTAATGCAAAAACGCAGTCGTACCATTAACGGCATCTGGACAGCTGTGCTGACTGTCCTGAGCCTTGCGTGGATCTATCCTATCGTGATGGTGGTCATCAACTCCTTTAAGGTGGAGTCCGCCATCAGCACCAGCACCGCCTTCCAGTTGCCTACCGCCGAGCAATTCGCCGGGCTGGACAACTTTACCAGCGCCATCGGCTCTCAGGGCTTTCTGGCGGCATTCTTCAACAGTCTGGTCATCTCCGTTACGTCGGTGGTGCTGATTCTGATCTGCTGCTCCATGTGCGCGTGGTTCATCACCCGCGTCAACAGCAAGGTCACGAAGCTGTGCTACTTTCTGTTCGTGTTCTCCATGGTGGTGCCGTTCCAGATGCTAATGTTTACGTTGGCGAATCTGGCCGACAAGACCAAGCTGAACACTCCCTTCAACATCTGCATCGTCTATCTGGGCTTCGGCGCGGGACTGGCCGTGTTCATGTTCTGCGGCTTTATGAAGTCCATTCCGCTGGAGATCGAGGAGGCCGCCATGATCGATGGCTGCGGCCCCATCCGCACCTTCTTCCTGGTGGTGCTGCCCATGCTGAAGCCTACGCTGGTCAGCGTTGGCATTCTGGAGACCATGTGGGTGTGGAACGACTATCTGCTGCCCTATCTGGTGCTGGATAAGACCAAGTATATGACCATCCCCATTCTGGTGCAGTACTTCCGCGGCGGCTACGGCAAGGTGGAAATGGGTCCCATGATGGCCTGTATCGTACTGACCGTTCTGCCCATCATCATCATTTACGTGCTGGGCCAGAAGCACATCATCAAGGGTGTGGCTGCCGGCGCCGTGAAGGGATGAAAATAACTGGCGAAAAGTCTTACGACTTTTCTGCCAAAAAATCTCATCATCCGCAGGGCGGGGTGGAAACCCCGCCCTGTAATGACCTATCACCTTATTTCATTCTGAATCGAGAGAGCAATGACTATGAAACGTTCCAGTGGTATTTTGATGGCGGTGTCCTCCCTGCCGTCCCCCTACGGTATCGGCACGCTGGGCAAGGCCGCCTATGAATTTGCAGATTTTCTCCATGACGCCGGGCAGCACTATTGGCAGATGCTGCCCCTTGGCCCCACCAGCTACGGGGACTCCCCCTATCAGAGTTTCTCTACTTTCGCCGGAAATCCCTACTTCATCGATTT
Organism: uncultured Clostridia bacterium; assembly: GCA_945915065.1. Classification (GTDB taxonomy): domain Bacteria; phylum Bacillota; class Clostridia; order Oscillospirales; family Oscillospiraceae; genus Vescimonas. The sequence continues at coordinate 22,111 of CAMEER010000022.1, forward strand.
GGATATGCTGATGGCCGACGGCCTGCTGGAGCGCAGGGAAGTCGAATGCTGCCAGTGGGGCAGCGAGCCCCGCTATGTGGACTACGGCAAGATTTACGAGAGCCGCTTCAAGGTGCTGGCGCTGGCAAAGCAGCGGGGTTGGCAGCGGGACGCGGTGGAGATTGCCGCTTTCCGGGCGGAAAACAGCCGTTGGCTGGAGGATTACGCCCTGTTTATGGCCTGCAAGCGTCATTTCGGCATGAAGGCGTGGACGGAGTGGCCCGACGAAGCGCTGCGGCTGCGGAAAACGCCGGAAGTACTGGAGCAATACCGCAGGCAGCTGCAGGAAGATGTGGAGCTGTTTGTCTATATCCAGTTTCTCTTCTTTCAGCAATGGACGGCTTTGCGGAACTATCTTCACAGTCTGGACATCCGGGTGATCGGCGATCTGCCTATCTATGTTCCCATGGACAGCGCCGATGTATGGGCCGAGCCGCAGTTCTTCCAGTTGGATGACCAGTGCATTCCCACTGCGGTCAGCGGCGTGCCTCCTGACTATTTCTCTGAGGACGGCCAGCTGTGGGGCACGCCCCTCTATCGCTGGGACGCTATGCGCGATGACGGCTACGGCTGGTGGATCCGTCGTATCGACGGCGCCGGCAAACTGTATGACGTGATCCGCATTGACCATTTCCGGGGACTGGACACCTATTGGGCGGTTCCCTACGGCGACAAAAACGCCCGGAATGGCCAGTGGTGCAAAGGCCCCGGCATGTCCCTCATCCGCGCGCTGACCGGCTGGTTCCCCCAGTTGGAGTTTATTGCCGAGGATCTGGGCTATCCCACTCCCTCTGTGCAGCAGCTGCTGCACGATTCCGGCTGGCCCGGCATGAAGGTGCTGGAGTTTGCCTTTGACTCCCGGGATACCAGCAACTATTTGCCCCACACCTATCCCCGGCACTGTGTGTGCTACACCGGCACCCATGACAACAGCCCGCTGGAGCTGTGGCGTCAGGAGGCCGCTGCGGAGGATATTGACTATGCCAAGCGGTATCTGGGACTTAACGATGAGGAGGGCTTTCACTGGGGCGTCCTGCGGGGCGGACAGAGCAGTGTGGCTGACCTGTTTGTGGCACAGATGCAGGACTATCTGGGACTGGGCCAATACCACCGCATGAACATCCCCGGGATCCCGGAGGGCAACTGGCAGTGGCGTCTGCTGCCCGGTGAGGCCAACTTGGAATTGGCCAAAAAAATCTATGATATGACCGTCATGTACAGCCGCACGGAGCGGCGTCCAAAAGCTGAACCAGCCGTGGAATGATGCAAGCGGCCGCCCCCTGCCGGACAATATTCGTAAAACAGTGAAGGCCCACAGCAACTGAAATTGCTGTGGGCCTTCTTGTGTGTTCATGAGATTTATGATATCATGAACCTTAACATATCCGGAGCGAAAGATTAGAATACATCGAGGTAATGCATATGGCGAAACATGAATTTGGAATTATGGATATCCCACCAACACGGGAACAAGAATACAATACATATGAGCCGGAAAAGTACCATTGCCTTTCGGTGGAGGATGAGATCATCGAGTCACTTCTGCAGGAGTTTTCGGTGATCCCGTGCTATTGGCATTCGCTAAAACGGGAAGAAAGAGGATTGGCGTATTGCGGAATTACCATTATCCCACCACATTCTTTGAAAGCGTTTATTTCTGTTATAGATCAAAACCCGCAATGCCATGAATTAAAGAATTTGCTGCAAAAAGCGGTCAAAGAGAATAAATATGTCATTCATTTTGGGATCTGACCGTCTCTCATCTATCGACCCGCCGCCCAGAGGCGGAAAGCGGCGCATTGCGACATGTTCTCTCCATACAGTGCAAACATAAAAGCCAAGTTGCGGCTGCAACTTGGCTTTTACTGTTTTTACTATGTATGAACGCGGTCCTGTTTTGCCATTAATAGCTACCCAGGTCGGCGGACTTGTCGCCTGCGACGCTGGCGCCGAACTCGTAGTCGTTGCCGGGCAGGATGGCGTTGAGCACCACACCGGCCAGAGCCGCGATGGCCAGACCCGTCAGGGTGATGTCGGCGCTGCCCACGGTGAAGGTAATGCCGCCGACAGAGTTGAAGCCCAGACCGCTGACGAAGATCACCGCAGCGATGATCAGGTTGCGGGACTTGGTCAGATCCACCCGGTTCTCCACCACATTGCGGACACCGACGGCGGAGATCATACCGTAGAGGACGAAGCTGACGCCGCCCACGATGGCAGCAGGGATGGAGTTGACCAGGGCATCGAACTTGGGGGAGAAGGACAGGATGATGGCGTAGAGGGCAGCCAGCCGGATGACCCGGGGATCGTAGACCTTGGAAAGGGCCAGCACGCCGGTGTTCTCGCCGTAGGTAGTGTTGGCGGGGCCGCCGAACATACCGGCGAAGGCGGTAGCCAGACCGTCGCCCAGCAGCGTGCGGTGCAGGCCGGGATCCTCAATGAAGTTTTTGCCGGTGGTGGAGGAGATGGCGGACATGTCGCCGATGTGCTCCATCATGGCGGCGATGGCGATGGGTGCCATCACCAGGATGCTGGTGATATCGAACTTGGCGATGACGAACTTCTGCAGACCCACGAAGTCGGCGCTGGCCACCTCGGTGAAGTCCACCTGGCCGAAGATCAGCGCCACGATGTAGCTGACCACCACGCCCAGCAGGATGGGGATGATCTTGATCATGCCCTTGCCCCAGATGTTGGCCACGATGATGACCACGATGGCCACCAGCGCCAGCCACCAGTTGGTGGAAGCGTTATTGATGGCGGTACCGGACAGGTTCAGACCGATCAGGATGATGATGGGGCCGGTAACGATGGGTGGGAAGAAACGCATGACCTTCTTGGCGCCCACCAGCTTGAACAGCAGGGCCAGCACCAGATACAGCAATCCGGCCACCACAATGCCGCCCAGCGCGTAGGGCAGCTTCTCCTCGCCGGTCATATCGGCGAACTTACCGACGTTCAACTGAGACACCGCCTCAAATCCGCCCAGGAAGGCAAAGGAGGAACCCAGGAAAGCAGGCACCTTGAACTTTGTGCACAAGTGGAACAGCAGCGTGCCGATACCGGCAAACAGCAGCGTGGTCTGGATGGACAGCGGCAAACCGTAGGAGCTGACTAAGATGGGGACCAGCACGGTGGCGCCGAACATGGCAAACAAATGCTGCAGGCCCAGCACCATCATACGTGGAATACCCAGTTCTCTTGCGTCTTGGATGGCCACCTGGCCGAGATCTTTCTTCATGGTGTGATTCCTCTCTTTCTTGTGTTGTGTATGTGAATTTACTTACCGAACAAGCCGAAAAAAAAGACCGATGAAACACATCGGTCAAAAAACAATATCAATAGTGGAAACAAAGGCAGAGGGATCAGCCTTGTACTTGTTTTTGCGCACGGTCGTCATGGCGTGTTCCCCCTTTCAAAATTTTCTTGCTTATTATAACGGCACCTGCGGCAAAATGCAAGTTTTTTCTTTCCCAATCTATTGCAATTTTCACCCACCTTCTTCGTAGATTTTGCACAAGTCCATCGCATATGCTTATGTCTTGCAGCAAGCTTCCGCATACCGAATCATATGTACATATACTGAAACAGGCAGATCCGTTCCAGGCGGAACTGCCGGAGAGGAGGACCGCCATGGATCTTGGAATCGCCGGCGTCGCGGCCATTACAGTGATCGCCTACGTTATCGGTCTTTTGGTAAAGGCCACAAGGCTCAACAACAAATGGATCCCCATTATCTGTGCCGTTTCCGGTGCGGTGCTGGGGATCGCCGGTCTGTTTGTCATGCCGGATTTCCCCGCAGGGGATGTGATCTCTGCGGCGGCGGTGGGTGTGGTCAGCGGGCTGGCAGCCACAGGACTTGACCAGACAGTGAAGCAGGTTTGCACAAAAGGAAATTGTGAGGAATCGTAACAGAACCGCGCGGGGAAATTGGTTCCCGCGCGGTTCTGTTACATACCGTTTTTAAGTAAATAGCCATTTATTATATGCCGCAAACCCAGTATTTCAGCGAATCTTCAGCACAGCAGATACCGCCAGATCCAGCACCTTATCCACCTCCGCCATAACGGCGGGAGTTCTGCTTTGCCGGTGCTGCTGCAGGATCAAAAACAGAGGGCCGAACAGCATGGCATTAATATAGGCGATGTCATCTGTCTTCATCAGGCGGCGTGCAATGCCCTCCTGATAGATAGCCAGCAGCGGCGGAGAGGGCAAACCGTTCTCCCGCAGCGTATCCGCCGTGACAAATTCTGGCGCATGGAGCACCGACAGGAAGAAGTGGGCCTCCTGTGGGTGAGACAACAGCATTTGCGCCAGATGGCGCAGGCCGAAAAACAGTTTTTCCCCCGTTGTGCGGCCTGCATCAATGGCCTCTTGCAGTCCCTCCTGCAGATGCTGATACACCTGCGTATAGATGCACGAGAGCATGTCGGTCTTGTCTTTATAGTACACATAGGGTGTACCGCTGCTGATGCCGGCCCGTTTGGCCAGCTTATCAAAGGACAGCGCCGCAAGACCCTCCTCCATGGTGATCTGAAGGACGGTTTGCGTTACTTTTTCTCGTTTTGCTGCATCTATCGTTCTCATGCTTTTATAATAAACGGTTATTTACTTATTGTCAACACATTTTTGCCCAAAAAGCGGCAGTGCAAGGATGCGCTGTGCCATCAGACGATGCCCCTCTGCCGTGGGATGCAGGCCGTCCAGATACAGCTCCGGCAGCGGCTTTCCGTCCGGCCCTCGCAGCAGATCGTACAGTTCTATGTACGGCACATGGAACGTGCGGCAAAATGCCGCCTGCCAACTGTGATAGGCTGCGATCTGTGTCTCGCACGCCGGCCGTATCATCTCCCGCCATTCCGGCGTCAGCGTGTCAAAGGACACCGCCAGCGGGGACAGCAGGACACATCTTGCGGCGGCCGTCAGCAGCTCCTGAAGCATAGCGCCCATATTGGCCCGGGCGCCGGTATCGGTTCCGGAATAGAAAATGTCATTGACGCCGCCCATCAGCAACACAAAAGGCCGCTGTCCCAGAGTGCGGTTCCGCAGCTTCGGCATAATCTCCGTATTCAGGCGAACCAGCATCCCGCCGGTAGTATCTCCGCATATGCCAAGATTGGTCACCTCACATTGCAGCCCCTGTCCCACCAAAGTACTCCACCGTTGAGCGGAGCGAACGCCGTATCCATATGTCAGGCTGTCGCCCAGACAGATCAGTTCCATAGCTTCATCCTTTCCGACAACAATATCGCTGCAAGAGCCTGCTATCAGTATATCCTCCCCGCCTTTGCATGTAAAGAAAAACCTATAGGAAACAAAAGAACGAACTGACTTCATCAAAACCAGTTCGCTCTTTTTCTGCAATTGTGAAAAAGTGCTGCCAAATCGTTGCCACAAGGGGCGCCAAGGTTAAAAAAGTCCAGTATTTACGGGGTTTTTTCGACCTGCGAAATTATTCCCACTCTTTGCCGGGTCGTGTAATCTAACGGTTTTCGTTTAGATTCTGTGATACCCGGTATTTTGATTCTTTGTATTCTCCATATTTTCAGCCCCATACGATGGTTTGTTATCATATGGGTATCGTCGCCGATAGCGATCCATTTCGGTTTTTCGTGGATAGTATCCGGTGGCTTTAGCAAACCGCGAGACTATTGTAGCATATCTGCGTGATTGACGCAAGCCCTACGCTTACAAGCTCATCCGCCAGCTCAACGAGGAGCTGCAATCCAAAGGCTTTATCACCATTTCCGGTCGAATCAACCGGGAATATTTCAACGAACGGCTCTACGGAGCGAGAAAGGAGAATTGATTGAATGGGAGTTTTTAAATGTAAGGAAACCGGCACCTGGTATGTGATGACCCGCTAAATATGACAGACAAAGAGAAAACGGGCGAATTGCTCAGTTTGATAGATGCACTATGTGATGTTAATTTTGCCAAGGAGCAAAACAATATCGATGGATGGGTCGGCAAGCTCAATAAGGTCTATTCAAATGAGTACCGGCATACTTATTCGGACATTTTCTTCAAGATTCAGCAGATAATGTCGGATAAGTGTGAGATATAACCCCCTCTACCTAACATATTTTTTCGTGCCTTTTTTCACCCCTTTTTTCAAGTTTTTCTCAAATGTTTACAAAAAGTTCACGATAGCACCAATAAGAGTGAAAAAAAGAGCTAACTGACTTAATCAAAATCAGTTAGCTCTTTATTGTTGGTTGATTGTAAAATCAAGTTGGACACTTGAGTAAAAAATCCATAGTGATTTT
>CAMEER010000023.1 GCA_945915065.1 uncultured Clostridia bacterium
AACTTGCCGGCAGCCTGAGCAGCCTCGGTCTTCTGCTGGGAAGCGGCTGCGAAAGCATCCTGCTCCTCGCGGGTGATGCCCCAGATGTCGTTGATATTCTCAGCGGTGGTGCCCATGTGATAGTTGTTATAAGCGTCCCACAGGCCGTCCTTGATCATGGTATCGACCAGCTTCTTATCGCCCATACGAGCGCCCCAGCGGGCGTCCATGGAGGCGAAGGGAGCGGCGCTCATGTTTTCGGTACCGCCGCAAACCACGATGTCACTGTCGCCGGCCAGGATGGAACGGGCACCCTCAATAACGGACTTCATGCCGGAGCCGCACACCATACCCACGGTGTAAGCAGGGACGGAGTAAGGGATACCGGCCTTGATGGACACCTGACGGGCAACATTCTGGCCCTGTGCAGCGGTCAGGATGCAGCCGAACATGACCTCATCCACGTTCTCAGGAGCCACGTTGGCGCGCTTGAGCGCTTCCTTGACAACAATGGCGCCCATATCGGCGGCGGGGGTGTTCTTCAGGGAGCCGCCAAAGGAGCCGATGGCGGTACGGCAGCAGTTGACAACGTACAGATCCTTCATGATAGTTCCTCCTAAAATATTTGTTGGAAAATTATACAGCACACTGCGATGTATTCCAGTGTTACTATCATAGTTAATTTTTTAACATATGTCAATCAGAAAAATGCTTTTTGTGAAAAAATCGTGATTCGTGTCAGGAAACACATCATTTTTTCGTCAAAACAACCAATCTTTTGGTCATTCCTGTGTCTCCTGCCATTGAGCATACAGCTTCTGCCGGGCCGCAGAGAACTTGGTATAGTAGGCAGCGACATTGATTCTGCTGTAGACAGCGTCGTTGTGCTCCACCTGAGCGTTGGCCATTCGGGCGGACATATCCTCGCCAAAAGCCATTTCCGCAACGGCGCTGAGATCCGTGGCGCGGCGCAGCGCTACATAGAAGCCGCTCTCGTCCTCGATCACACCGCTGACCTCATCCTCCGCCAGCGCGGCAAGGGCCGTGTTCAGAACGGTCTCCTCGCAGTTGTCGTAGGTGGCGCCGGTGGTGACGGTCACATTCTCGCCGGTCTCCAGTGCAGCAAATGCGGCCGCTCTGTCCTCAGCAGTACCGATCAGGCGGGCATAATCCTCCATCAGCGCTCTGGCATCCGCCTTGCCGGCATCATCCAGCTCAGCCGTGCTGATAAACAGCACATCGGCGGTCATCAAGCCATGGTCCTCCGCCATAGCGGTCAGATCGCTGTCACTGGGCCGCAGATTGCCGCCTTCGGCGCAATAGGCGCTGTAGAGCCGGTCATACAGCAGGGATGTGCCGATCAACTGGTCATACTGGGCTTCACTGATGCCGTTGACCTTCAGCAGCATCTGGAAGTCATCGCCATAGCTGTCCTTCTGTGCCTGCAGGACAGATTGATCCTCCTCCGTCAGCGTAACGCCCGCATCCTTGGCCCATTTTCGGATAACGGCCTGCTGAACCACCTGAGACTCCGCCTGCTCGGCCACATAATCGGCGGCGGTATAGCCCTCGCCCAGCTCCGTGGACAGATCTGTAATGCCGTAATAGCTCAGGGTCTGGGCCGAATAGGAAACCATATACAGGTACTCCTCTGCCGACACCGGTTCGCCGTCCACGGTCATTACCGTCTCGGTTCCCTTCAGACCGCTGGCCTGCTGGATCAGCGGCTTATTGCTGCCCAGTTTCTCTGTCATGATCATGCCTGCGCAGAGCAGCAGCGACAACGCCGTACCCACCAGAAAGCGGATGATCAGATAGAATGTTTCTTTTTTCATGTATTGTCCTCCTTAAAAATATAACTGTGCATATTTTCGCATCTGCGGGCGCACTCCGCAGGGCTTTAGGATATTTCCGTATGCTGCAGCGCCAACTCCTCCACCAGCTTTCCGGCGGCAGAGAGCGCATCCTCCCCAGGTCTGAGATACAATATCAGCTTCGGCTGGACCGCAGCGCTCAATTGTAAGCGCTGGCGGTAGGACGCCATGCCGCATACCGCGGCCACAGCGGCAATATCCGGCTGCGGGCCAAAGGAAAAGACCAGCTGCGTGCCCCGCTGGGTGATATCGCTGATGCCGACTCCGGCGGCCGCCGCACGCAGCAGCGCCACATTCAGCAGCGCTCTGACCGGCTGCGGCACATCGCCGTAGCGGTCCAGCAGCTCATCCAGCAATTCTCCGGCATCCTCATCGGTGCGGATGGCGGCGATGCGTCGGTACAGATCCATCCGCTGCTCCGCCGCCGGAACGTACCGCTCCGGAATAAAGGCGGACACCGTAAGATCAGCCGCGCAGTCCGCCGGGATCTCCGCCTGCTTGCCCTGCTGCTCCAGCACCGCGTCGTTCAGCAGCTTCAGGTACATGTCATAGCCTACGCTCATCATATAGCCGGACTGCTCCGGCCCCAGCAGATTGCCGGCGCCGCGGATCTCCAGATCACGCATGGCAATGCGGAAACCGCTGCCGAACTCCACATACTCCCGGATGGCGGACAGCCGCTTGGAGGCCACCTCACTGAGCACCTTGCCGGTGCGGTAGGTCAGATAGGCATAGGCCCGGCGGCTGGACCGGCCGATGCGGCCCCGGATCTGGTGCAGCTGACTCAGTCCCAGCCGGTCAGCGTCCTCGATGATCAGCGTGTTCACATTGGGAATGTCGATGCCGGTCTCAATGATGGTGGTGCAGACCAGCACCTGTATCTCTCCGTCGGCCATCTGCTGCATCACATGGCTCAGCTCCCGCTCGCCCATCTTGCCGTGGGCAACAGCGATGGCCGTATCCTCTCCCAGCAGCTGTCGCAGCCGTCCGGCGGTGTTTTCGATGTTCTCCACACGGTTGTGAAGGTAGTACACCTGACCGCCCCGATCCAGTTCCCGGCGGATGGCCTCGGCCACCACGCCCCAGTCATGCTCCAGCACATAGGTCTGTACCGGCTGGCGGTCCTGAGGCGGTTCCTCGATGGTACTCATGTCACGGATGCCGCTGAGTGCCATGTTCAGCGTGCGGGGAATGGGGGTGGCCGACAGCGTCAGCGTGTCCACCTGTTTTGCCCGCTCCCGCAGCTTCTCCTTGTGGGTCACGCCGAAGCGCTGCTCCTCGTCAATGACCAGCAGGCCCAGATCTTTGAACGCCACATTCTTTCCCAGCAGCTTATGGGTGCCGATCAGCAGATCCACCCGGCCTGCCTTCACCCGCTCCAGCACATCCTTGATCTGTTTGGGGGTTCGGAACCGGGACAGCACCTCCACCGTCACCGGGAAGGAGCGAAACCGATTCTGGGCCGTGATATAGTGCTGCTGGGCCAGCACGGTGGTGGGTACCAGAATAGCCGCCTGCTTGCCGTCCAGAATACACTTCATCACCGCCCGCAGGGCCACCTCCGTCTTGCCGTAGCCCACATCGCCGCACAGCAGGCGATCCATGGGAACGGGCTTTTCCATATCGCCCTTGATCTCCTCAATGGCCCGCAGCTGGTCAGCCGTCTCCTCATAGTCAAAGGCGTCCTCAAACTCCCGCTGCCACGGGCTGTCGGGGGAAAAGGCAAAGCCCGGCTGCCGCTGCCGCTGGGCATACAGCTGGATCAGCCCTGCCGCCAGCTCCTTGGCTGCGGCTTTGGCCCTGTAGGTGGTCTTGGCCCACTCGGTGCCGCCCAGCTTGTTGAGCTTGGTGGGCTTTTCTCCCTCGTCTCCGGCGCCGATGTATTTACTTACCAGATCCAGCGACGTGGCCGGCACATACAGACAGTCGCTGCCGGCGTAGGCGATCTTGATATAGTCCTTCTCCACCCCGTCCACCGGCAGGCGCAGCATCTCCATAAAGCGGCCAATGCCGTGGTGGGCATGCACCACCAGATCGCCGGGCGTCAGGTCCGTATAGGATTGCAGCTTTTGCCGGCTGCTGTCCCTGACCCGGCGGGGTTTCCGGTTCCTGCCGCTGACGCTCTCCGTCAGCTGCCCCTCCGTCAGCACCGCCAGCTTCAGCGCCGGCCATTCGCTTCCGGCGCTGAGCGCCCCCAGCATAATGGCCGCCTGCCCCTTTTCCGGCAAGGCCTCCCCGGTCAGCGACAGCGCCGCCGTGATATGCCGTTCCTGCAGCAGCCGCTGCATATTGCAGGCGCGGACCTCACCGCCGCACAGCACGATCACCCGGTAGCCGGCGGCCAGATAGTGCTCCATATCGCCTGCCGCCGTCTCCAGAGAACCGCCGTAGGTGCTCAACTGCCGGGCGGAAATTTGCAGCAGCTCACCCGGCGGCAGCAGATACCGGCTGGTGGGCAGGCTGTCCATCTGGCACAGGGCAAACCGCGACAAGCGGGCGGCGGTTTCCCCTTCCGTCAGAGACAATTCCCCCATAGCGGGCGCCATGCAGCAGTTTTCCGCCGCGGCGGTCACGTCCTCACGCAGCTGCCACAGCCAGCCCTTCAGCGCCTCGCTGACACGGCCGCTCTCGCATACGCAGATCATGGCATCGTCCGGCAGATAGTCCAGCGCTGTTGTTTTTTCCGGATACACCGCCGCCATATAGCGGTCGCTACCGTTGGGGGCGATCCCCTGCCGCAGCGCCGCCGCGTCGCTTTCCAATTGCCGCAGCAGCAGTGCGGTATTCTCTTTCCTTTTCAGGCGCTTTGCGACGCTCTCCAACGCGGCGGCAGCGTTCTCCGCCGTGTCTTCCTTTCGGAAAGGCAATACCTCCCCGGCGGGCAGCAGCAGGGCCTCGTCCAGATTGCGCACCCGCCGCTGGGTCGCCACGTCGAACGCGCCCATGGCGTCCAGTTCGTCTCCCCAGAATTCACAGCGCACCGGCTGCTCCATGGCAGGAGAAAAAACGTCCAGTATTCCGCCCCGCAGGGCGAACTGACCGGGCCCTTCCACCTGCTGGCTGCGGACGTATCCGCCGCTGACCAGCCGCGCCGTCAGCCGTTGGACAGAGTAGCTCTCTCCCACTTTCAGGGAAATGGCCGCGTCCAGCAGCACGTCTCTGGGGATACACCGCTGCACTGCCGCGTCCACTGCCGCCACCACCAGCCGGGCCTGACCGTTGGCCATGGCATACAGCGCGGCTAAGCGCTGATGCTCCCAGCTGCGGCTGGCCGCGGTGGATGGCCGCAGCTGCCACTCACGCCGCCGCAGCAGCGTTACCTCCTGCCCGGTCAGCGCATGGAGATCGGCCCACAGCTTTGCCGCCTCCGTCTCGTCGCTGCACAGCAGCAGCATGGGCCGCCCCGTCTCCTGATGCATGGCCGCCGCCAGCATGGCCCGGTGTACGGGGGATACGCCGGTGACCATCGGCTTTTCGCTCCGCAGGGTGCTCTCCAGCAGCTCCCGGATCTCCTCCGACCGCAACAGTTCTTTCAGCAGTCCGTTCATATCCCCCTCCTCTCCCTGTCGGTGCAAAATGAAAGCTCCCGCATCCGCGGGATCATCCGTTAAACTTGTTCATCGCCTTGTCGGGGCCTTCCTCCATCAGGCACAGCGCGGCATCCGCCGCGCGGTCCAGCGTCTGGCGCAGAAGCTTTGCCTCTTCGCCCTGGGGCTTCCCGGTGACCCAGTCGATCATTTCGTGGTCCGGATGCTCCGGCATCCCCACGCCCACCTTGATGCGGGGGAACTGGTCGGTGCCCAGATGCCGGATGATGTTTTTCAGCCCGTTATGACCGCCGGCGCTGCCGCCCTTGCGGATGCGCAGCTTGCCCACCGGCAGGGATACGTCGTCGGAGATTACCAGCACATGGTCGGCAGGCACCTTGTAAAACCGTGCTGCCTCCCCCACCGCCTCACCGGAAAGATTCATATAGGTCTGTGGCTTCATCACCAGTATTTTATTGCCGTTTTTCTCAAATATCCCTGTCCACGCTTTAAATCGCAGCTTGGGAAGGGTGAATTTTTCCTTTTCCATCAGGCTGTCCAGCGCCAGCCAGCCCATGTTGTGGCGGGTACTCTCATACTGCTTGCCGGGATTTCCCAGCCCAACCAATATCCAGTTGACGCCGCCGCTTTGCTTCCGATTGAAAAACAAGGAGATTTCCTCCTTTTCACTATCATTATTTCTGCGAATAATAGGGGAACCGCTTTCGCAGTCCCCCTATTATAGCACGCTTTTACAGGTTTGAAAAGTATTTCTCAATTAAACAGCTTGGCGATGGAGATCTCCTGATAGATGCGCTCGATCGCCTCGGCGAACATGGGGGCTACGGACAGATACTTGATCTTGTCGCAGCCCTTTCCCATCTCCTCAGGGATGGTGTTCAGCAGCGCCATCTCCTTGATGACACTATTGCTGATGCGCTCCAGCGCCGGGCCGGACAGGACGCCGTGACTGGCGCAGGCATAGACGCTCTTGGCGCCGCCTACCTCCACGATGGCCTTGGCAGCGTTGCAGATGCTGCCGGCGGTGTCCACCATGTCATCGAAGAGAATGCAGTCCTTACCCTCCACGTCGCCGATCACATTCATGACCTCGCACTGGTTGGCCTTCTGACGGCGCTTGTCCACAATGGCCAGATTCATGTGCAGCTTCTGGGCGAAGGTGCGGGCACGGGCCACGCTGCCCACGTCGGGGGAAACCACCACCATGTCCTCACACTTCTCGCCGAACTTCTTGGCGTAGTAGTCCACAAACACGGGATTGCCCAGCAGGTTGTCCACAGGGATATCAAAGAAGCCCTGGATCTGGCTGGCGTGCAGATCCATGGTCAGCACACGGTCGGCACCGGCGGCGGTCAGCATATTGGCCACCAGCTTGGCGGAGATGGGATCACGGCTCTTGGCCTTGCGATCCTGACGGGCATAGCCGAAGTAGGGAATCACCGCGGTGACGCGGCCGGCACTGGCACGCTTGCAGGCATCGATCATAATCAGCAGCTCCATCAGGCTGTCGTTGACGGGCTTGCAGGTGGAGTTGATGAGGAACACGTCGCTGCCGCGGACGGTCTCATACAGAGAGACAGAGGCCTCGCCGTCGGCGAAGCTCTTGACCTCGGCCTCACCCAGCTTGGTACCGATGATCTTGCAGATCTCCTGTGCCAGCGCAGGGTTGGCATTGCCGGTGAAAATTTTGATGTCCTTGCCGTGAGAAATCATGGGGAAACATCCTCGCTTTCTGTTTATATTTAAATTTAAAAGTTTTTACTTCTTCTCCTTAAAAAACCGGTCGGCCCAGCCGGGCTTGTTCTCCTGCCGCGCCCGGGCAATGGCCAGCGCGCCGGCAGGCACGTCCCTGTCCACGGTGGAGCCGGCGGCGGTATACGCCCCGTCCCCCACTGTCACCGGCGCGATCAGGTTGGTGTTGCAGCCCAGAAACACATCGTCGCCCACGGTGCAGCGATATTTATGCAGTCCGTTATAGTTGGTGGTCACGGTGCCGCAGCCGAAGTTGACCCGCCGGCCCACATCGCTGTCGCCCACATAGGTGAGGTGGCTGACCTTGGTGCCGTCGCCCAGCACAGAGTTTTTCAGCTCCACAAAATCACCAATGCGGCAATGATCGCCCACCTTGCAGTCAGGGCGCACATAGGCGAAGGGCCCCACGGTGGTATGACTTCCGATGGCACTCTCACTCAACTGACTGGCGTTGACAGTAGTATCCTCGCCAATGATGCAGTCGCGGATCATGCTGTTAGGACCGATCTCGCAGTCCCTGCCGATGACCGTGCAGCCCCGCAGGATCGTCCCGGGCAGCAGCACCGTGCCTTCCCCCACAGCGCTGCGGGGATCCACGTAGGTGTTGGCCGGATCCATTACCGTGACGCCGGCAAGGGTAAGGCGGCGCAGCAGCAGATCGCGGCACAGCGGCATGGCCTCCTGCAAGGCGGCAGCGTCCGGCACCGGAAGGAAGGCCGCGGTCACGCTGCCCCCAGGCCGGACGGCGGGCGCGTCTGCCGGACAGTCCGCCAGCGTCAGTCCTCCCGCCAGACGGGTACGCAGCAGCGCCGCGTCAGCGGCATAGACGGCACGGGGATGCTCTCCGATCACCGGCACCACCGGTCCCGGCACTACCACAGTATCACCCTGCGCAGCGTCCAGCGCATCGTGCAAAGTCGTAAAAAAGGATACGTTGTCTATCTCTTTCAGCGCGTCAGCAGCGTCTTTCCGCCAATTTTCATCACAAACAACAAAAAACCGCTCAACGCCACAGGTACACAGCTCCTGACACACCCATCGGACAACGGGGCAAAAGAGCACGGTATGCAGCATCAGCGGTTTCATTGCGGCAGCAGCGCCGGCGGTGCCGGCGCAAAGATCAACCACAGCCTGAGTATAATCCATCGGAATGACACCCCCCCAAAGAGATGTGAACACTTCTTCTTATGGATAGTATAACATATCCTGCAGGAAAATCCAGTGTTTTCATTGAGAAATTCCAACAAGTTTTTTCTCCTCTTTCAGCAAAAAATGGGCGGAAAGGGCGAAACTTCTGTTTTTCTGGGTTTTTGGCGTTTAAAACTAATATTTTAATGAGAAAATCGCACTTTTTAACAATTTAGATGTTGAATTTCTGAGTGATTTGCATTATACTAAGCAATGCTTTTTGAATTTGAGGGAGTGGAACACATATGCTGAACATCGTATTGGTGGAGCCGGAGATCCCCCAGAACTGCGGCAACATTGCCCGCACCTGTGCCGCCACCGGAAGCCGTCTGCATTTGATCCGCCCTCTGGGATTCGATATCTCTGACCGTGCTGTGAAACGGGCGGGGCTGGACTACTGGCATCTGGTGGAGGTGCGGGACTACGACGGGCTGGATGACTTTTTCCGCCGAAATCCTCAGGCGGAAAACGATCTGTGGCTGGCCACCACCAAGGCGCCCCGCGACTACACGCAGGCCCGGTTCCGCGACGGCTGCTGGCTGTTTTTCGGCAAGGAGACGGCAGGGCTGCCGGAGGACTTTCGCATGGCTCACTATGACCGGTGCGTCCGGCTGCCCATGCGAGCGGCTGCCCGCAGCCTGAATCTGAGCAACTCCGTGGCGATTCTCACCTACGAAGCGCTGCGGCAGACGGGGTTTCCCGGTCTGTGCGGCGTGGGGGAAATGGCGGAGCAAGCGCTGTGACCAAACTTCTGATAAAGGAGAAAGGAATATGAATTACAACAAAAAAACCATTATGGACGTGGATGTGGCGGGTAAAAAAATCCTGCTGCGCTGCGATTTCAACGTACCGCAGGATAAGGAAACCGGCGCCATCACCAGCGACAAGCGCATCGTGGCTGCCCTGCCCACCATCAAGTATCTGCTGGAGAAGGGCGCAGCGGTGATCGCCTGCTCCCATCTGGGCAAGCCCAAGGGTGAGTGGAAAGAAAAGCTGTCTCTGGCTCCTGTGGCTGTGCGGCTGAGCCAGCTGTTGGGGCAGGAGGTCATTTTTGCCAAGGACGTGGTGGGCGAGGACGCCAAAGCAAAGGCCGCCGCTCTGCAGGGCGGTCAGATCATGCTGTTGGAGAACCTGCGCTTTGATCCCCGCGAGGAGAAGAACGACCCCTCCTTTGCCAGGGAACTGGCTGACATGGCAGAGCTGTATGTCTCTGACGCCTTCGGCTCCGTGCACCGTGCTCACGCCTCCACCGCCGGTGTGGCGGCTTTCCTGCCTGCCGTGTCCGGTCTGCTGGTGGCCAAGGAGCTGGAGATCATGGGCGGCGCCCTGAACGACCCCAAGCGTCCCTTTGTGGCGGTGCTGGGCGGCGCCAAGGTCAGCGACAAGATCGGCGTTATCAACAACCTGCTGGAAAAGGCTGACACCATTATCATCGGCGGCGGTATGGCTTATACCTTTGCCAAGGCACAGGGCGGCTCCATCGGCAAGAGCCTGTGCGAGAGCGATAAGCTGGACTACGCGCTGGAGATGATCGAAAAGGCAAAGAAAAACGGCGTGAAGCTGCTGCTGCCCATTGACACTGTGGCGGCGGACAACTTCTCCAACGATGCCAAGCGCATGGTGGTCAGCACCATGGCCATTCCCGATGACTATGAGGGCATGGATATCGGCCCCGAGACCACCAAGCTGTTCTGCGATGCCGTAAAGGGCGCCGGCACCGTGGTGTGGAACGGCCCCATGGGCGTGTTTGAATTTGAAAACTTTGCCGCAGGTACCCGCGCCATGGCACAGGCACTGGCCGACAGCGGCGCCGCGACCATCGTGGGCGGCGGAGACAGTGCCGCGGCGGTGGAGCAGATGGGCTTTGCCGACAAGATCACCCACATCAGCACCGGCGGCGGCGCGTCTCTGGAATTCCTGGAGGGTCTGGAGCTGCCCGGCGTGGCCTGCCTGCTGGACAAGTAACATGGCGTTTTGCCGCGTATGTCCTGAAGCAGCGTCTTTCCGGGAATATGCGGCGGCAAAATGAACAGTTTTTTCATCCAAACATGATTTGATATATAGAGGAGTAAAAAAGATGAATCGCAGATATCGTAAGACCGTAATCGCCGGCAACTGGAAAATGAATATGACCGCCAGCGAGACCAAGAAGTTTGCCGAGGAGCTGAAGGCCATCATGCCCAAGGCGAAATGGTGCGATGTGGTGGTATGTGTGCCTTCCGTCAATATCTCCACCGCCATCCGCGCGTTCAAGGACCTGCGGGTATCCGTGGGCGCGGAGAATGTGTTCTATGAGAAGTCCGGCGCTTATACCGGCGAGGTGTCTGCCGAGATGCTGAAGGATCTGGGCGTGAAATACGTGATCATCGGCCACTCCGAGCGGCGGCAGTACTTCGGCGAGACGGATTTCACCGTCAACAAGAAGGCGCTGGCCGCGCTGGAGGCGGGTCTGCACCCCATCATCTGCGTAGGCGAGACGCTGGAGCAGCGTGAGCTGGGCATCACCATGGAGCTGATCGCTCTGCAGGTAAAATCCGCCCTGGCCGGTGTACCCGCCGAGAAGCTGCGCAAGTGCGTGATCGCCTATGAGCCTGTGTGGGCTATCGGCACCGGTAAGACCGCCACCGCCGAGCAGGCCGCCGAGGTCTGCACCTTTATCCGTACCACCGTGCGCCACCTGTACGGTGCCCGTATCGCACGCTCCATCACCATCCAGTACGGCGGCTCCATGAAGCCCTCCAACGCCGCAGAGCTGCTGGGCCAGAGTGATATTGACGGCGGCCTCATCGGCGGCGCCAGCCTGAAACCGTCCGAATTTGTGGAGATCATCAACGCTGCCAATCAGGACTGACATACCGCGAGAAAGGAAGGTTCTGCCATGAACAAGACGCCGACTACGCTGATCATTATGGATGGTTTCGGCCTGGCCAACGCCAGCGACGACAATGCCGTTTCTCTGGCCCAAACGCCGGTGCTTGACCGGCTGTTTCGGGAATATGCCAATACCACGCTGTCTGCCAGCGGTCTGGACGTAGGCCTGCCCGACGGACAGATGGGCAACAGCGAGGTGGGTCACACCAACATCGGCGGCGGCCGGGTGGTCTTTCAGGATCTGCCCCGCATCAGCCGTACCATTGACGACGGCAGTTTTTTCAAAAACGAGGCTTATAACAAGGCCATGGACAACTGCCTGAAAAACGGCAGCAGCCTGCATCTGTACGGTCTGCTGTCTGACGGCGGCGTACACTCCCATATCCAGCACCTGTTCGCCCTGCTGCAGATGGCCAAGGACAAGGGACTTGAGAAGGTCTATGTTCACTGCTTCCTGGATGGGCGGGACGTGTCCCCCACCAGCGGCAAGGGCTTTGTACAGGAGCTGTGCGACAAGTGCGCCGAAATCGGCGTGGGTAAGATCGCCACGGTGATGGGCCGCTACTATGCCATGGACCGCGACAAGCGCTGGGAGCGCGTACAGATGGCCTACGACGCCATGGTGTACGGCGAAGGCGTCCACAACGCCGATCCCGTGGACGCAGTGGCCAGGTCCTACGCCAACGGCGTTACGGATGAATTTGTGGAGCCTGTCGTCTGCGACAGTGAAGGCACCATCGGCGACAACGACAGCGTCATCTTCTTCAACTTCCGTCCCGACCGGGCCCGGGAGATCACCCGCGCCATTGTGGATCCGGAATTTGACGGATTCCAGCGGGAGTTCTTTCCCACCACCTATGTGTGCAACACCGAGTACGACGCCTCCATGCCCAACGTGCTGGTGGCGT
This sequence comes from uncultured Clostridia bacterium, assembly GCA_945915065.1. Lineage (GTDB taxonomy): Bacteria > Bacillota > Clostridia > Oscillospirales > Oscillospiraceae > Vescimonas. The sequence goes on from CAMEER010000023.1 coordinate 12,121, forward strand.
GGCCCCGTGTGGCTGTGAAAAACGGTCTGGGCGAGTATCTCAGCAGCATGGGCATGACCCAGCTGCGCATTGCGGAGACGGAGAAGTACGCCCATGTCACCTTCTTCTTCAACGGCGGCGTGGAGAAGCAGTATCCCGGCGAGGACCGGGTGCTGGTGCCCTCCCCCAAGGTGGCCACCTACGATCTCCAGCCGGAGATGAGCGCCTTTGAGGTGTGCGACAAGTGCGTGGAGCGCATCGAGTCCGGCGCCTACGACGTGATTATTCTGAACTTTGCCAACTGCGACATGGTGGGCCATACCGGCGTGCTGGAAGCTGCCGTAAAGGCCGTGGAGACAGTGGATACCTGCGTGGGCAAGGTGGTGGACGCCACCCTGAAGATGGGCGGCATCGCCATGATCACCGCCGATCACGGCAATGCCGAGGACATGAAGCAGGAGGACGGCAGTCCCATGACCGCCCATACCACCAATTTGGTGCCCTTTATCCTGTGCGGCGCAGGCAGCGAACTGCGTACCGGCCGTCTGGCCGATATCGCCCCCACCATTCTGGACGTACTGGGCCTCGCCTGCCCGCCCGAAATGGACGGACGCACCCTGATCGTCCGGTAACTTCGCATTTTCCCGGCAGGGACGTGTTCATTGACACGTCCCTGCTTTTCCAAGGAGGAACATGAACACATGAACATCACCGTCATCGGCTGCGGGCGCTGGGGCTCGCTGATCACATGGTATCTGGATCGTACCGGCCACCGCGTCACGCTGTATGGCCGGCCGGAGTCGGAACGGATGCAGCGGTTTCTGGAAACCCGCAGCAATGACCTGCTGACGCTTCCCCAGTCTGTGGCGCTGTCCACCGATCTCTCCTGCGTGCAGGAGGCGGAAGCCGTTATCATCTCCATCGGCTCCCAGAGCCTGCGGGGACTGATGGAGGAGCTGCGGCCCATGGCCCCGCGCGGCAAGACCTTCGTGCTGTGCATGAAGGGCCTGGAGATCGGCACCGGCAAGCGGCTCAGTCAGGTAGCCGGGGAATATCTGGATGCTTCCAATGCGGTGGCGGTTTGGCTGGGGCCGGGCCATGTGCAGGAATTCTACCGCGGCGTGCCCAACTGCATGGTCATCGACAGCGATGACCAGCAGGTGAAGCAGCGGCTGGTACAAGAGTTTTCCAGCGACCTGATCCGTTTTTACTACGGCAACGACCTGCTGGGTAACGAGGTGGGCGCCGCCGCCAAAAACGTGGTGGGCATCGCCGCCGGTTTTCTGGACGGTCTGGGACTGGCAACGCTGAAGGGCGCGCTGATGAGCCGGGGCACCCGGGAGGTGGCGCGGCTCATCCGGGCCATGGGCGGCAACGAACTGTCCGCCTACGGGCTGTGTCATCTGGGGGACTATGAGGCCACGGTGTTCTCCCCCTACAGCCACAACCGGCAATTCGGAGAATACTATGTACAGGGTAAGCCCTACACCCAGCTGGCCGAGGGCTACTACACCGTCAAGGCGCTGGTGCTGCTGGGACAGCAGTATCAGGTGGAGCTGCCCATCTGCCAGTCGGTGTACCACATTCTGTATGAAAACGGCGATCCCCACGAGGCTATCCGCCTGTTGATGGGCCGGGACCTGAAGGGCGAGTTCGACGGGTAACCCTTTTCTATTCCTCTCCGCACCGGTAAAAATTGTAAAAATGTATAAAATGGCTTCTGCTTGTCCAAAATAGGCGGCAGAGGTCATTTTTTTCATTCCGGCCGGCCGCCGGCCGTAACAGGCGGCCATCGGATATACTCCGGTGAAAGGAGAAACTATGGAATTTATGAAACAGCACCGCCGCGCTCTTTACATCGCGCTGGCGCTGTGCATGGTGGCCGCCGGTGTGACGGGCTATCTGGTATGGAACCGTGAAGCGCCCACCCAGCAGGCTTCCTCCAATCAGCCTGTTGTGGAGGTAAAGCCTCCGGTGGTAACGCCTGTGAAACCCACACTGCCCCCAGAGGAGGACACGTCATCTGAGGAAGCGCCGGTATCGGCTGTGACAGAGCTGCTGCCGCAGGTAATCTCACCGCTGGATGGTACGACAGTGACAGTGTTCAGCATGTCGGAGCTGCTGTACGACGAGACCATGGCGGACTGGCGCACCCATGAGGGACTGGACATTCAGGCCGCCGAGGGTGACGCGGTGAAAACCGCCGCCGCAGGCGAGGTGATCTCCGTCACCCGGGATGAGCTGATGGGAACCACCGTCTGCATTGCCCACAGCGGCGGATACGTCACCAAGTACAGCAGCCTGCAGGAGAATCCCCCGATCAGTCAGGGGCAGAAGCTTTCGGCCGGTGACATCGTGGGTTATGTGGGCACTGCCGCCGCCGAGGCCAGTATGGGTCCCCACCTCCATTTTGCCGTGGAAAAGGACGGCACGCTGATCGATCCGCAGGAGTATATCAAGTGAACAAAGCGGTCTTTTGGGAAGGCGCTGTCTTCCCAAAAGACCGCTTTTCTTTTTTCTCAAATAGCGGGAACCTTTTTCGCTCCGTCAGCGTCACATAGACAGGAAGATCCCAAAATGAAGGAGGTTTTTGCCCATGAAACGCATCACTTCTCTCCTGCTGGCGCTGGTGCTGGCGCTAACATTGGCCGGCTGCGGCAGCACCGCACAAAATACCAGTGCGGACGCCGCAACGCAGGATTACGGCAGCTACTGGAATACGGACAGCAACGGCGCATACGAAACATCCGAATCCCCGCGGGATGACATGCTGGTGGAAGAGTCGGACAGCACTGCCGGCGGCTCCCAAAACAGCAAACCCGTCAAGATGATCTATACCGGCTACATGGAGATGCAGACGCTGGACTTTGACAAGGCCAGCAGCGACATCGATGCGCTGGTGAAGGAGCTGGGCGGATATTTCCAGCAGAGCAGCGTATCCAACGGCAGCGACGGCTATCGCCGCGCCAACTACACCATCCGCGTTCCGGCCGCGCAGTTTGAGCCGTTTTTCCGGCAGGCGGGCCAACTGTGCCATGTGACCTATAAGAACGCCAGCGCGGATGACGTGTCGGAAAGCTACTACGACACGGAGGCCCGGCTGGAGACGGCCCGTATCAAGCTGGAGCGTCTGCAAACGCTGCTGGCCAAGGCCACCAGCATGGAGGACATCATCACCATCGAGAGCGCCATCTCCGAAACGGAGTGGGATATTGAGAACCTCAGCGGCACGCTGCGGCACTACGATGCGCTGGTGGACTACGCCACCATTGACGTGGAGCTGTGCGAGGTCTATAAGCTGTCCGGGCAGGATGAGGCCGTCACCACCTTTGGCGGGCGGCTGGGACAGTCCTTTGTCAGGGGCTTGAAGGCGGTGGGCGGCACGCTGGAGGATCTGGCCGTGTGGGTCGCTTACAGCTGGGTATGGCTGGCGGTGCTCGCCGTGGTAATTATCGTGATCGTGCGGATCGTAAGGCGCAAGAGCGGTGGAAAGAAGTTCTCCCTGAAGCGGAAGAAAAAAGCCGCCGAATCCGATGCCGAGCCAAAGGAATAAGCAAGCAAAAAAGTGACCGGCGATGCCGGTCACTTTTTCATTTCGTCAGGAATGCTTTTCCTGCCCGCGGCGCTGGAAAAACTTCACGATCTCCACAATGGGAATAACGCAGAAGGCCAGCGCCAGCGCCAGCAGATACTCGCTCAGCTCCACGCTGGCAAAGCCGAAGGCCTTGGCAAGGAAGGGCACCTCACACACCAGCGTGGTGGCCAGCAGGCTTCCGAGGGCGGCGAAGGTCATCATCTTGTTACGGGTACGCAGCTTCAGGATACTGCCACGCTGAGAGCGCATGTTCAGACTGTGGAAAATCTCCGCCATGGACATGGTGACAAAGGCCATGGTGGTGCCGTCGGAGCTGAACCCATTGGCCGGGATCTCCCAGATGCCGGACTCCATGAAGTGTCCGATAAAGAACGCGGCAATCGTCAGCGCCGAGATCACCAGACCCTGATAGGCCACATCCACCCCCATACCGCCGGCAAAGATCCCGGCCTTGGCGTCACGGGGACGGCGGCGCATAATGGCAGGCTCCGCCTGCTCCATACCCAGCGCCAGCGCCGGGAAGCAGTCGGTCACCAGATTGATCCACAGCAGGTGCACCGGTTCCAGGATGGTAAAGCCCATCAGTGTCGCGGCGAAGATAGAGATGACCTCGCTCACGTTGGAGGACAGCAGGAACTGGATAGCCTTGCGGATGTTGTCGTAGATGCGGCGGCCCTCCTCCACCGCGCCCACAATGGTGGCAAAGTTGTCGTCCGCCAGCACCATATCCGCCACATTTTTGGTGACGTCAGTGCCGGTGATCCCCATGCCTACGCCGATATCGGCGGACTTGATGGAGGGCGCGTCATTGACGCCGTCGCCGGTCATGGCGGTGACGTAACCGGCATTGCGCCACGCGTTGACGATGCGGGTCTTATGCTCCGGCTGCACCCGGGCGTATACGGCAATGCTGGGGAACTCCTTTTCAAATTCGGCATCGTCCATGGCGCTGAGCTGTGCGCCGGTAATGGCCTTCAGTCCGTCGGTCAGGATGCCCAATTCCCTGGCGATGGCCACGGCGGTGTCGATGTGGTCGCCGGTGATCATGATGGGACGGATCCCCGCCTCACGGCACTCCTCGATCGCGGCCTGAACCTCCGGACGTACCGGGTCGATCATGCCGGCCAGCCCCAGGAAGCACAGGTCATGCTCCAGATCGCCGGCTTCAAAGGATTCCGGGCAGGTATCATAGGTCCGCTGGGCCGCCGCCAGCACACGCAGCGCACGGTCGGCCATGGCCTTGTTGGCCGCCAGAATCTCCGCACGCTTCTCCTCCGTCATAGGCCGGACGATACCGCTGTCCCAGTAACCAGTGCAGCGCTCCAGCACCACATCGGGTCCGCCCTTGGTGAACTGGACATAGCTGCCACCGGTCTCATGGACGGTGGACATCATCTTCCGGCCGGAGTCAAAGGGAGCTTCCCCGATCCGGGGCATCTCCGCCTGCAGCCGCGGCTTGGGCAGGCCGCACTTGGCGCCCCATGCCACCAGCGCTGCCTCGGTAGGCTCGCCGTTGACATCGCCGGTCTCAGTCAGCGTGGCGTCGGAGCACAGGGTCATAGCGGTGGCGGTGCGATTGCGGTCGCTGCCGTAATCGTCCACCACGGTCATTTTGTTCTGTGTCAGGGTGCCGGTCTTATCCGAGCAGATGATCTGGGCACAGCCCAGCGTCTCCACGGCGGTCAGGCGGCGGATAATGGCGCTGCGCTTGGACATATTGGTAACGCCGATGCTCAGCACCACCGTTACCACAGCGGCAAGGCCCTCGGGGATGGCGGCCACCGCCAGCGACACGGCGATCATAAAGGAGTGAAGCGCCACGTCCAGCGTGAACTCACCGGCCCGCAGCAGCTGCACGCCGAAGATCAGCACACAGATCACCAGCACCAGCTTGGTCAGCACGCCGGACAGCTGGGTCAGCTTCCGCTGCAAGGGCGTCTGGCCCTCCTGAGCGTTGGCCAGCGCGTCGGCGATCTTGCCCATCTCGGTGTCCATACCGGTCTGGGTGACCACCATGCGGCCGCGGCCATAGACCACGGTGGAACCCATGTAGACCATGTTCTTCCGGTCGCCCAGAGGCACATCCTGCGCGTTATCCTTCAGATTCAGGATGTCAATGAATTTGGTCACCGGCACCGACTCGCCGGTCAGGGCGGCTTCCTCCACCTTCATGCTGGCGCTCTCCAGCACGCGGCCGTCCGCCGGAATGGCGTCACCGGCCTCCAGCAGCACCACATCGCCCACCACCAGCTCCTCGCTGCGGATGGTGACGGTCTTACCGTCCCGCATGACCTTACTGGTGGCGGCAGCCATCTGCTGCAAGGCCTCGATTGCCTTTTCCGCCTTGCTCTCCTGATACACGCCCAGCACGGCGTTGACGACGACCACAAACAGAATAATGATTACGTCGGCAAAGCTCTCGTTCTGCACCACTGCCAGAACGGCGCTGATGGCGGCGGCCACCAGCAGGATAATGATCATAGGGTCCGCCATCTGCTGGAAAAACCGTTTGATCAGGGAATCCTTCCTGGCTTCCGCCAGCTTGTTTCTGCCGTTTTTGGCAAGGCGGACTTCCGCCTCATCGGTGGATAAGCCCTGTTGACAGGAACCTACCTCCCGCAGCACGTCCTCTGCCTGTTCCAGATAGTGTTTCATACCGTCTTCCTCCCAAATGTGTATTATACACAAAAAAGCGAGCCTGCATGTACAGTAAGCGCTGTACATGAGTCTCGCTGTCTCTGCTAAGCCAGACGTTGCCGCCATGATGTTGACTTAGCTCACGCCCGCAGACGCGCAACTACTCCCCCATGAAATACACAGGATCCAATTTTGTAGGGAATAGTATAACAGACCTTTTTGTCGATTGCAAGTAAAATCCGAAACTTTTTTGCCAACTATTTTGACATATATGCTTGCTTTATGTGCCATACACAAAGAAAGAGCAACCCCCAGGTAAGCCGCAAAAGCGGCTTGCCTGGGGATTATGTAAATAAACCTTTCCTGTTACTTATTGCTCAGATACTCATCAATGGACTTGGCGCCCAGCTTGCCGGCACCCATGGCCAGAATAACGGTCGCCGCGCCGGTGACAGCGTCGCCGCCGGCATAGACTCCCTCACGGGAGGTCAGGCCGTCCTCGTTGACAATGATGCCGCCCTTCTTGTTGACCTCGAGGCCCTTGGTGGTGCTCTTGATCAGCGGGTTGGGGCTGGTGCCCAGCGACATGATCACGGCGTCCACCGGCAGTTCGAACTCGCTGCCCTTCTTCTCGATGGGACGGCGGCGGCCGGAAGCGTCCGGCTCACCCAGCTCCATCTCGACGCAGGTCATGGACTTGACGCAATCCTGCTCGTCGCCGTTGATCTGGACGGGATTGTTGAGGGTCTTGAAGATGATGCCCTCCTCGATGGCGTGCTCCACTTCCTCATGACGGGCAGGCAGCTCCTCCATACCGCGGCGGTAGACCACCCACACCTCGGCGCCCAGGCGCTTGGAGCAGCGGGCGGCGTCCATTGCCACGTTGCCGCCGCCCACCACGGCCACCTTCTTGCCCTTGAGATCCATGATGGGGGTATCGCTGTCCTCACGATAGGCCTTCATCAGGTTGATACGGGTCAGGAACTCGTTGGCGGAATACACGCCCTTCAGGTTCTCGCCGGGGATATGCATGAACATGGGCAGACCGGCGCCGGAGCCGATAAACACGGCCTCGAAGCCGTTCTCCTCCATCAGCTCGTCGATGGTGATGGTACGACCCACCACGGTGTTGGTCTCCACCTTTACGCCCATGGCCTTCAGGCCGTCCACTTCCTTCTGGACGATGGCCTTGGGCAGACGGAACTCGGGAATACCGTACACCAGCACGCCGCCGGCCAGATGCAGGGCCTCAAACACGGTGACCTCATAGCCCTTCTTGGCCAGGTCACCTGCGCAGGTCAGGCCAGCAGGGCCGGAACCCACGATCGCCACCTTGTGGCCGTTGGAAGCGGGCTTGGCAGCGGCTTCCGTGCTGTGGGCGTTGTGCCAGTCGGCCACAAAGCGCTCCAGACGGCCGATACCCACGGGATCGCCCTTCTTGCCGCGGACGCAGTGCATCTCACACTGACTCTCCTGCGGACAGACGCGGCCGCACACGGCAGGCAGGGAGCTGGTCTCATGGATCACCTGATAGGCGCCCTCATAATCCTTGGCCACGATCTTGCCGATAAATTCGGGGATCTTGACATTGACAGGACAGCCGCTGACGCAGGGGTGGTTCTTGCAGTGCAGGCAGCGCTGCGCCTCGTCCAGCGCCTGCTCCTCGGTATAGCCCAGCGCCACCTCCAGGAAGTTGCTGTTGCGCACGTTGGGGTCCTGGGAGGGCATAGGATTCTTCTCAGTACGCATATTGAAGTTCGCCATATCACTTTACCTCCTGCTTGTACAGATTGCAGACTTCCTCGTGCTTATGCACCTCGAAATCGTGATACATCTGATTACGCTTGACAGCCAGATCCCAGTCCACCTGATGGCCGTCAAAGTCGGGGCCGTCCACGCAGGCGAACTTGGTCTCGCCGCCCACGGTCAAACGGCAGCCGCCGCACATGCCGGTACCGTCGATCATAATGGGGCTCATGGACACGGTGGTGGGGATGCCGTAAGGCTCAGTGGTTTTGGAGACGAATTTCATCATGATCATGGGGCCGATGGCAAAGATCTCGTCATAGACGTTACCGGCGTCCAGCAGCTCCTTCAGTGCTTCGGTGACCAGGCCCTTCTGTCCATAGGAGCCGTCGTCGGTGCAGACCTTCAGCACACTGGAGACAGCCTTGAATTTATCCTCAAGGATGACCACATCTTTGTTCTTGAAGCCCACCACAGCGTGAACCTCCGCGCCGCAGTCGTGGAACTTTTTCAGCACAGGGTACGCGATGGCGCAGCCGACACCGCCGCCCACCACGCAGACCTTCTTCTTACCCTCGGTCTCGGTAGGACGGCCCAGAGGGCCGACGAAATCGTGGAGGCATTCGCCCTGCTGCTTGTGGCTCAGCTTTTCAGTGGTGGCACCCACCGTCTGAACAATGATGGTAACAGTACCCTTTTCACGGTCATAGTCATGGATCGTAATGGGGATACGCTCACCATTCTCATCCACGCGCAGAATGATGAACTGGCCGGGCTGCGCCTTTTTCGCCACCATGGGGGCCTCGATCTCATAGAGAATCACAGTGGGTTTCAGCGCTTCCTTTTTCACGATGCGATACATACTTACTCCCTCATTTCTGTTTTTTCCTTTCCTGCGCCCTTTTCGCAGGAGATGCCGTTAACTTTGTCTATTTTATCATGACCGCTCGATGCCGTCAATGCATATCTTCCGCACTTTTTCCGGGAACTGTCCTCTCAGCGCAGCGTTATCTGCCGGCCGACGATGCTCACCAGCAGCTCCTGACGCATTTTTTTCAGTTCCCGCATCATGGCACTGCGGTCAGCGGAGATATAATCCGCCAAAGCGCTGAGGGAAAAGGGAAGCTGGAAAGATCTCCCATGCCGTTTGGCCGCCTGCAGCTCAAAATAGCGCAGCAGCTTTTCCCGGATGGAGCGGCGGCTGAGCACCTCCACCCGTTCTGACAGAGAAGTAGCTTTTTCCGTCACCAGACGGAACAGGTTCTCCACCATGCGGCTGTGGCAGGCGCATGCGTGCTCACACCTGCGCATGACAGCCTCGCCGCGCAGGAAGCTGACAAGGCAGGGCGCTGCGCCGCGCACCACAAGGCTGTCGTCTCCGGCGGCCTTAAACATGATCATTTCGCCGAATACGCCGCCGGGCTCCAGATGCTCCAGAATGGTGCGGCTCCCTTCCGTGTCGATCCGTTCTATTTCGGCGGTACCCTCCATCAGGATACCCAGCATATTGCGTCCGTCGCTGAAATCATACAGCACGTCGCCCGGCTGAAACCGCTGCTCATATACGCCCAGACAGTTTCGCATGGCCTGACAGTCCTGTGGGCTGACGCCTTCCAAAAGCGGTGATCTTACCATTGCTGTGTTCTCTCTTTCTCTCTTATTGTCTCATTCTGTCTGCCCACTGGGCTGCGGCAGCGCATCGTGCCGCCGACCGATCACATGGTACACGATCCAGTAGGAGGCGAAGCCCCACGGAATGGACGCCACCACATCCAGCAAAGCGTGCTGCTTGACCAGCAGCGTGGAGGCAATGATCACCAGTCCATACAGCGCTGCGCCCAGCCGCCAACCCCATTTGCGCAGTCCCGGCGTTTTCCACACGGCGATCACCGCCGCAATGACCCCCAGCACATGGACGCTGGGGAACACGTTGGTATTGGTATCCAGCGCATACGTCAGTTGAACCGCCCAGGTAAAGATGTTTTCCTGCGGCATCTCCGCCGGACGCAGATCCTGGCCGTTGGGCACCAGCACGCAAAACAGCGTGGCGGTGAGGAAAGAAATGGCCAGCATCCAGATATACCGGCGAAAGCCCTCCGGGTCTTTGACGATCAGATAGATGCCCAGCAGCGCCAGCAGCGGACTCCAGCTCATATAGAAAAAAATGAAATACGGGCAGAACGGGATCAGCTGGTCGATGGGCAGTTCCGTCGCCCAATACTCTCCGGTAACAAAATGTTCGATCGCGAAAAACGCCGCCAGATAGACAGGCAGGAACAGGCCCCACCACATGTGGGGATGCTCTTTGGCAAATGTTTGAATGGCTCGCATGGTTTCCTCACTTTCTCCTTGATGCTGTGACATTTATCACAGTTTATTGTACCACCCTATTCCAAAAATACCACCACGAAACCGTGAACTTTCTGCAAACTCTTGGCCGCATATGCAACTGCCGCCAAAGTCAAATGTTCTTATTGTGATTCATACGAAAAAATTACCAACAACGCAAAACGCATATTGCGTGAATGCGGGGGAAATCTATCATTGCGATACCCAATCGACAAGCTTTTGCTTGATTAACGCAAGAAAGGAGATTACACTCATGTCCAGCAAGAATACCAACAAGCTGAACGTTCCCGAGGCTCGCGCCGCCATGGATAAGTTCAAGATGGAGGCTGCGTCCGAGGTGGGCGTTAACCTGAAGGAAGGCTACAACGGCGATCTGACTTCCCGTGAGGCCGGCTCCGTCGGTGGCCAGATGGTCAAGAAGATGATCGAGTCCTACGAGAAGAACCTGTAAATTCTCCGGAGTTTACCAAGATCTTTTCTCTTCAAAAAAGAGCGGCAGGAATGCCGCTCTTTTTCTATGCATCTGCGCAAAAATGTGGTATACTATGGTTATACTTTCCCCGGAGGAGGCGGTGCCATGCACCTGTACGACCATTTACATATCGTCAATGCACACCGTCGCTGGGTGCGGCGCTACTGTTTCAAGCTGGGCCTTGTCTGGCAGGGGCTGATCCACGATCTGAGCAAATACAGCCCCACGGAGTTCTGGCGCAGCGTGAAGTACTATCAAGGCTACCGCAGCCCCAATGACGCCGAGCGTATTGCCAACGGCGTCAGCCTGTCGTGGCTGCATCACAAGGGCCGCAACCGCCACCACTTTGAATACTGGATCGACTACTGCCTCCGGGAGGACGGTAGCGTTTACATTGGCGGATGCAAAATGCCGAAAAAATATGTGGCCGAAATGTTCTGCGACCGGATCGCCGCCTGCCGGGTCTATCAGAAGGAAAAATATACCGACGCCTCGCCATGGGAGTACTACCAACGCAGCAAAGACCGGAAACATACCGACGCCGGCCGCTTCATGCACGCGGACACGGCAGCCCTGCTGGACCGCTGGCTGCTGCTGCTGAAGGAACAGGGGGAGGACGCCGCCTTCGCCCGGATACGCCAGGAACTGAAGGATCCCAACTACTAAAAGGACGCTGCACGACCGTGCAGCGTCCTTTTAGTAGTTTACTTTTTATACGGCACATGCCAGATGGTGTCGGCATAGTCCGCGATGGAACGATCGGCGGCGAAGATGCCGCTGCGGGCGATATTGATCAGGCTCATGCGGTTCCAGTTGGCGGCATCTCCATAGGCGCGCACCATCCGCTGCTCTGCCTCTGCATAGGCGGGCAGGTCGGCCAGCAGCATATACTGATCCGGCGGGCAATCCGCGCCCTGCACCAGCCGCCGCCACAGGTCCTCATAGCTGACGCCGTCGGCAAAGCCGGTTTTCAGTTGATCCACTATCCGGCGCAGCATGGGATCCCGCTCATACAGCAGCCGGGGATCGTAGCTGCGCTGCAAGTGGGAGACCTCATCGGCATGAAGACCGAACAGGAACATGTTCTCGTCACCCAGCACCTCATGCATCTCCACGTTGGCGCCGTCCAGCGTGCCCACTGTCAGAGCGCCGTTCATCATGAACTTCATGTTGCCGGTGCCGCTGGCCTCCTTGCCGGCGGTGGAGATCTGCTGGCTTACCTCACTGGCGGGCATCAGCATCTCCGCCATGGACACGCGGTAGTTCTCCAGAAAGACCACCTGCAGCCTGTCTTTGCAGACAGGATCGTTGTTGATCTGATCGGCCAGGGAGTTGATCAGGTGAATGATCCGCTTGGCCACGGCGTAACCGGGGGCCGCCTTCGCGCCGAACAGGAAGGTGTGGGGCGTGAAGTCCATGTTGGGATCGTCCCGCAGCTGCTGGTAGAGGTAGATGATGTGCAGGGCGTTCAGCAGCTGGCGCTTGTACTCATGCAGGCGCTTGACCTGTACATCGAAGATGGCGTCGGTGTTCAGCACCACGCCCTGCTGGCGAAAGACCCACTTGGCAAAATTTTCCTTGTTGGCCTTTTTGATCTGCCCGATGCGCAGCAGTACCTCCTTATCGTCGGCCCAGCGCTCCAGCCCTTTCATCTGGTCGGCATGGATCAGATAGCCCTCACCCACCGTATCCTTCAGCAGAGCATCCAGTCTCGGATTGATCTGGCTGATCCAGCGGCGGTGATCCACGCCGTTGGTGACATTCTTGAACTTGTCCGGCTCCATAACGCACTGGTCATGGAACACATCCTTGCGAAGGATCTCGGAGTGCAGGGCGCTGACGCCGTTGACGGCCATGCCACCGGCAATGCACAGGTTGGCCATACGGACCGCGCCGTCCCAGATGACAGCCATGCGGCCGACCTTTTCCATATCGCCGTGATAGTATTCCTCGATCTTCTTCTGATAGCGGTGAGAGATCTCCGTCAGGATCTGCCAGACCCGGGGCAGCAGTGTCTCAAACAACTGCTGGGGCCAGACCTCCAGCGCCTCTGCCAGCACCGTATGGTTGGTGTACGCCACGGAGTGGGTGGTGATATCCCACGCTTCGTCCCAGCCAAGGCCCGCATCGTCGATGAGGATCCGCATCAGCTCCGGAATCACCAGCGCCGGGTGGGTATCGTTGATCTGGATCACATTCTTTTTGTGGAAGTTCTTCAACGTGCCGTACTGCTGGATGTGCTGCCGGGTAATGGACTGCACCGTGGCGGACACGAAGAAATACTGCTGCTT